>NZ_JBEYZW010000038.1:0-68066 GCF_040646215.1 Streptomyces sp. NPDC046215
GTCACCCCCACCGGCGCCGCCCGCGGCCCGGCCCGGCGTCAGGCCGGCCCGGGGCGCGTGCCCGAGGGGTGCGGAGGTCCCGCACCCCTCACGGTGCTCTCAGGCGGTGGGAGCGCCGGCCACGCGGCGCTCGCCGCCGTTGCGCTCCTGCCACGCCCGGTAGACGTCGACCGCGGCGTCCCGCGCCTCGTGGCGCATCGGCAGCCGCCGCTCGGTCCAGTCCTTGGCGAACTCGCCGTAAAAAGTGTCGAGTTCGAAGTACTTGCGGTCGTCCACGTAGTGGGGCTCGTAGGCGTCTCGGGTGGTGAGGAAGACGACTTCGTCCGGTGAGCAGTAGTACAGCGAGCCGAGGCACATCGGGCAGGGGTGGGCGAGCACGTAGATGGTGGTGCCGGTCAGGTGCTCGGTGCCCAGCTTCCCGCACGCCTCGCGGATGGCGAGGATCTCGGCGTGCGCGGTCGGGTCGGAGGTCTGCGCGACCAGATTCGGGCTCTCGGCCAGGATCTCGCCGTCCTTGACGATGACCGTCGCGAAGGGGCGGCCGCCTTCCGCGACGTTGCGGCGGGCGATGTCGATGGTGCGCTGTGCGAAGTCCACGGGGTTCCTCCCGGAAAGAGGGGTGAGGGTGCGGGGGCGGGCCGGTGGCGTCGTCGCCACGGGCCCGCCCCGCGGCCGGCCGGACCGGTCGGCTCAGAAGGGCTTGGTGGGGAGGTACTTGCCGTCCAGGGTGATGACGGCGCGCTCGCCGCCCTCGGGGTCGGCGACCTTCTTCACGTCGAGCTTGAAGTTGATCGCGCTGATGATGCCGTCCCCGAACTGCTCGTGGACCAGGGCCTTGAGGGTGGTGCCGTAGACCTGGAGCATCTCGTAGAAGCGGTAGATGGTCGGGTCGGTCGGTATGCCGCCGGGGATGGAGCCGCGGGTCGGGACGGTCTGCAGCAGCCGCGCCGCGTCGTCGTCCAGGCCGAGGAGCTCGGCGACGGCCTCGGCCGCGGCCTCGGGCAGGGGGTGCTGGCCGAGGACGGCGGCGGTGACGAAGGCGACCGACAGGCCGGCGGCGTCGGCGATCTGCTGCCAGGAGAGGTCCTTGCGCACCTTGGCCTCGACGGCGGTGACGGCGAGGGCCTGACGGGCGGTGGGGTCGAGCTGGGCGTGCACCATGGACATGGCTTCCTTTCGAAGGTGTGCCGTCCCGCCGGGGGGCGGGAGGCAGGGGGTTCCGGGGAGTCCCGGCGCCGGACGGTGCCGGGGGCGGCCGTGGGGCCGGGGTCAGGCCGCGGGGGCGGCCCGGTGGCCGGCGGCGCCGAGGTCTTCGACGGTCCCGGTGGGGATGTCGTAGACCCAGCCGCGCAGGGTGAGCGCGTCCGCGGCGAGGGCGCGGGCCACCGAGGGGTGGGTGGCGAGGTTCGCCAGCTGGGCGCGGACGTTCTCCCGCACCAGGGCCGCCACCTGCCCGGCCCCGGCCCCGGCGGCGACGCGGGCCCGCGAGGCGTCGGCGTGCCGCAGCCAGTCGGCGACCGCGGGGGCGGCGCTCAGGTCGTGGTGCTCGGCGAGGGCGGTCATCGCGCCGCAGGCGGAGTGCCCGCACACCACGATCTCGCGCACCCCCAGGACGGCCACCGCGTACTCGATGCCGGCGGCGACCGCATCGGCGCCGGGGGTGTAGGCGGGGACGAGGTTTCCGGCGGTGCGGATGACGAACAGCTCGCCCGGCTCGCTCTGGGTGATGAGCTCCGGCACCACTCGGGCGTCCGAACAGCTGATGAACAGCGTCGCCGGCCGGTGGGTCGCGGCCAGGCGGGCGAAGAGCTCCGCCTTGGCCGGGTAGACGTCCCGCCGGAACCGCGCGACGCCCTCGGTGAGGTCTTGCATGGTCACTCCCTTCGTGGCTGCCGGCCCCGTGGGGCTGACGGGATCCACCATGCACGACCTGCACCTATAGCGTCCAAGACGCAATAACCATGATTGCTATTGTTGGCATCTATAGTTGCGGCCATGGCTCTGGAACTGCGTCATCTGCGCTATCTGCTCGCCGTCGCCGAGCACGGCAACTTCACCCGCGCCGCGGAAGACCTGCGGGTCTCCCAGCCCACGCTCTCCCAGCAGGTCAAGCAGCTGGAACGCACCGTCGGCGCCCAGCTCCTCGACCGCACCGGCCGCACCGTGCGGCTCACCGACGCGGGCGAGACCTACGCGCACTACGCCCGCCGCGCCCTGCGCGACCTGGCGGCCGCCGAGCGCGCCGTCCTGGACGTGGCCGACCTCTCGCGCGGCCACCTGCGCCTGGCCCTGACGCCGACCTTCACGGCCTACCTCGTCGGCCCCCTCACCGCCGAGCTCCACACCCGCCACCCGGGAATCACGCTGACCGTCCAGGAGATGACCCAGGACCGCATCGAAGCCGGGCTGCTCGCCGACGAACTCGACCTCGGCATCGCCTTCCAGGGCCCCCACCTGCCGGGCATCACCGCGACCGCCCTGTTCACCGAGACCCTCAGCCTCGTCACGGGCACCGAGCGGCCCGGCGCGCGCCCGGCCGGCGCCCGCGCGCAGGCGCTGCCCGTCCGCTCCGCCGCGGACCGGCATCTCGCGCTGCTCAGCGAGGACTTCGCGACCCGAGGGCACATCGACGCCTACTTCGCCGCCCACCGGGTGCGGCCGCACATCGCGGTGGAGGCCAACTCCGTCCAGGCGCTGACCGAGATCGTCCGGCGCACCCCGCTGGCCACCGTCCTGCCCGACGCCGTCACCCACGACCACCCGCACCTCGAACCCGTCCCGCTGGAGCCGCCCCTGCCCGCCCGCACCGTCACCCTGCTGCGGCGCGAGAACGCGTACCGGAGCGCGGCCGCCCGCGCCTTCACCGACCTCGTCCACCACCTCGTCCGCACCCGCGGCTACGCCCCCGCCTGACCACGGACGGGGGTGCACGCGGGGTGGCCTCACGACCCGTCAGCACGGCTGTGCCGCAAGGTCACGGCGGCCCGATGTCAGACCCCCCTGCCACCATGGTCCTCATGTTGCAGGTATGCCTGAACGGCTCCCGAAGCCGGGACGAATGCCCGGTCGTCCCCGTCACCGCGGCCGAGCTCGCGGAAGCGGCGCGCGCCGCGGTCGCCGCCGGTGCGGAGGCCGTCCGGCTGCACCCGCGGACGCTGGACGGGGGCGACACCCTTGACGCCGGAGCCGTCGCCGAGGCGCTGCTGGCCGTGCGCGCGGCCGTGCCGGGCATACCGGTGGGCGTCAGCACGGGCGCCCGGTCGGTGCCGGACGCGCGGCGGCGCGCCGCGCTGGTCCGCGCCTGGACGGTCCTGCCCGACCACGCCTCCGTCGACTGGCACGAGGACGGCGCGGATCTGGTCGCCCGCGCCCTGTGGGAACGGGGCGTCGGCATCGAGGCGGGCGTGCGCTCGGGCACGGACGCCGCGGGCCGGTTGCGGGCCTCCCCGCTCTCGGGGCAGGTCCAGCGGGTGCTCGCCGGGGTCACCGACACCGACCCCTTCACCGCGCTGGCCACGGCCAAAGCGCTGCTGCGCGCGCTCGGTCCGGGTCTTGGAGCCCCGGTGCTGCTGCACGGGCAGGGCGGCGGCGCGTGGCCGGTCCTGCGCCTGGCGACCGCCCTCGGGCTCGCGCGGCGCGTCGGCCTGGAGGACGTGACGCACACGCCCGACGGGCACCCCGCCACCGGCAACGGCGCCCTGGTGCGGGCCGCTCGCGCCCTGACGGCTCCGCTCGGGCGGAGCGCCGCCGGCCGGGCCGGCGCCTGGACGGCTCCCCGGGTGGCCGCGCCCATGAGGCCGCGGGCGGCGCGCCTGGTCTGCGGGGTGTAGCGGCCCGCGGGGCCGTTCGGCCGCCTGCGGGGGGGCGATCAGGGGGGATCAGGGGGATGTGAGCAGAGGGCTGATCGGAGGGTTGATCAGAGGGTTGGGGAAGCAAATCCACCTGCTTTACGATGGAGGGCATGACGACACCGCGCCCCTGTTCGATCGCCGACGCGCTCGGCGTGGTCGGAGAGAAGTACTCCCTGCTGGTACTGCGCGAGGTCTTCTTCGGCGTCCGGCGCTTCGACGCCATCGCGCGGAACACCGGGGCCCCTCGCGACATCCTCGCCGCCCGGCTGCGGCGCCTGGTGGAAGCGGGCGTCCTGGAGAAGGTCCCCTACAACGAGCGCCCCGCCCGCTTCGAGTACTGCCCGACCGACGCGGGGTACGACCTGCGGCCGGTCCTGCTGATGCTGATGCGCTGGGGCGACCGGCACCTCGCCGAGGTGCCGCCGACCGTGCTGGAGCACTCCTGCGGTGCCGACCTCGACCCCGTCGTCGTGTGCCGGTGCTGCGGCGAGGAGGTCGACAACGCCGATTTGACATCGCGCTTCCAGGTCGAGGGCTGGGGAGTGGAAGGCGCGGCCTGAGCCGTGCCCGGCGTGCCACCGGCCCGCACCCGGGCCCCGGCCCATGAGCTGTGCGCAAACGGCCACTTGGCAGTCGCCGGGACCGCCGCCCGATGTTCCGCACGGCGACCGGCGGTTGACGCCCGGGCGGGTGGGCCGCGCGCGACGCGAGTGGCCTCGATGACGGCTGACCGGACACCGCCGTCCGGGCCGAAGTCCACTAGAATTCAGGGCATTCCCCGTTGTCGCCAGGTGATCCGCTGGGGGTCCGTCGTGAGCGTCTTCGCCGAGGCCATGCGACAGCGGGTGCGCGACGCGCGGGCCGCGCTGGCAGCGGCGCGAGCCGCCGGGGACGCCTATGAGGCGGCTGTGGCGGAGGATGAGCTGGAGGACGCGCTGCGGCTCGCCCGCTGCCACGGCGTCGATCCGGACGAGCCCTCTCCGCTCCCGCGGTAACACCGCACCGGCCGACGGCCGTTCCGCGCGGGGAGGCAGGCGGCGGAAGCGGGTGGCCGGAGACGGCTGAAGAGGGCGGCCGGAGGCGGTGCCGCCGCGGGAGCCGATGGTCAGTGGCATGCGGCTGACACGAGAGCGGATAGGGCCCGAGGAGGTCGTCCCCCCCCAGGCGGATGGTTGCCCGGGCCCCCTGCCCCGGCGAGGGGCGGAGTACGCCCTGCCGCGTGACCGTGTCGCCCTGCGGCTCGGGCCGGTGCCGCAGGCCGGGGCGCGGAGCGCCGGTGCGGCGGCGGTGGGCGCATAGCGCGGGCGGCCGGGGGCGAACGGGGGGAGAATCACTCCCATGGCCGACGATCCCCGGCGGATGCTGCGGGTCGCCCTCGAACAGGCCCGCACCGGGCTCGCCGAGGGCGGCGTTCCCATCGGCGCCGCCCTGTTCGGTCCCGGCGGGGAACTGCTGGGCGCCGGGCGCAACCGCCGGGTGCAGGACGGCGATCCCGCCACGCACGCCGAGACGGCGGCCTTCCGGGCCGCCGGCAGGCGCCCGGCGGGCTATGCCGACACCACCATGGTCACCACGCTGGCCCCGTGCTGGTACTGCTCCGGCCTGATCCGTCAGTTCCGCATCGGCCGTGTCGTCATCGGCGAGGCCACCACGTTCCCGGGCGCCCACCGCTGGCTGGCCGAGGCCGGGGTCCCCCTCGTCCTCCTCGACGACGGGGAATGCGCCGAGCTGATGCGGGCGTTCGTCCGCGACAACCCCGAGCTGTGGAACGAGGACATCGGCCTGTGACGGGTGCGACTCCGGCCCGCTCAGCCCACCGGGAGCCGGCCGGGCCGGTACCGGCCCGCCGCCGTCCGCAGGGCCAGCTCGGCCAGGGCCTCGGGGGCGCCCTCCTGGCCGCGGATCCCGGGGAAGGCGTTGATGTCGACGATCAGCGGGCCGCCGTCCGCGTCGAGGAGGTCGACGCCGTACACGTCGAGGGCGAAGACCTCGCCGACGCGGCGCACCGTCTCGATCCAGTCCGCGGGCAGGCCGCGGGCGGCCGGCGCCCCGCCCCTGCCCTGGCGCGGCAGGTCGTGGGCGGCCAGCTCGGAGCGGCGCAGGTCAGCGAAGATCTCGTCACCGACGACCCAGACCTTGCGGTCCCAGCCGTCGTTCGGGGTGAAGGGCTGGACGACCACCGGCTCGTCCGGCCAGCGCGCCGCCAGCGCGCGCAGCCCGGCCGGGTCCTCCACCCGGGCCACCAGGTCGTGACGGCGGCTGTGACGGCTCTTGACCACGAAGGGGTACGCGAAGCCGGCGCCGGCCTCCGGGTGCGACAGCGCCGGCAGGGTGGTGGTCGCGGCGAAGGGCAGCCCGGCGCGCAGGGCCAGCTCGGCCATGGCGGTCCGGTCCTGGCACAGCTCGGTGGCGGCGGCCGAGTTCAGCACGGGGGCGCCGTGCTGTTCGAGAAGGCGGGCGAAGGCCAGGGCGCGCGGACTCCGCGTCTTGAGCAGGTACACGTCGGAGAGAACCGCGGGGACCGCCCCCGGCAGGGGTTCGGCCGTGCCGGGGTCGAGCGACTCGACCTGGTGGCGGGGCGTCAGCAGTGCCGTGGCCGCGGCGAGGACCGGGTGGTCCGGCGTGGGCGTCAGCAGGCAGATCTTCATGGGCCTCACGCTCCGCCGCCCACCCGCACCGGCAGCAGCGCGCCCGGCCCGGCACCCGGGAGGGAGGAGGGCACGCCGGGCCGGGACGGCCCCGCGTGGGCCAGGCGCAGCACGGCCCAGGCCACCCGGGCCACCGCGTCGGGCACCTGACGGAAGCTCGGGAAGTCGTTGACGTCGACGAGTACCGGGCCGTCGGCGCCGAGGACGATGTCCACCCCGTACAGGTCGAGGCCGTAGACGGTGCCGACCTCGGCGGCGATCGCCGCCACCTCGGGGGTCAGCGGCACCTGGCGTTCGCGCGCGGGCCGGTCGGGGTGGAGGGGCGAGCAGCGCTCGGTCGCGTACAGCTCCCCGTCGACGCAGTACACCTTGAGGTCGATGCCCGAGTTGGGCACGTACGGCTGGGCGATCAGCATGCCGCCCCCGGCCTCGGCACCGGCCTCCGTGAGCCGGTCCGGGGAGGGCACCAGGCGCACGGCCCGGCCCGAGCTGCCGTCGGCGGGCTTGACGACCAGCGGGTACTCGGCCGCGGGTATCTCCGCGAACTCCTCCGCCCGGGCCGCCGCGTAGGTCACCGGGACGGGCAGGCCGTGACTCTCCGCGATCACCGCGGCGAGGGCTTTGTCCCGCACCCCGCGGATCGACCGGGCGTCGTTCACCGTGGTCAGGCCGACGGTCGCGGCGGCTTCCAGCAGGGTGAGGCCGGGGCCGCCGGACACGGTCTTGAGGATCCAGGCGTCGTGGACGCCCGAGCGGACGGTCTCGGAGAGCTTGAGGAGGGAGCCGCCGGGCCGCACCACGTCCACACGGTGACCCCACGCGGTGAGTTGGCGGATCACGTCCACCGGCATGCCGTCGTGCCGGTACTGCTCCTCCACCAGGAAGCAGAGTCTCATTGGTGCATCCTCATAATCCCCGGATGTCCGCCGATCCTCCCGGCGGACTGTGACGGCTCAGGATGTCATGGGCCGGGCGACCGGATCGCCCAGGGCTGTCTCATTTTCATGGCAACACCACCGGTCGACGTCTGTTTTTCTCCGTATCCGACCGACTGGTGCGGGTGTCGGATGATCTGGGGTACGGCTTGTTCGTGAGGGTCACCGCGCTCGGACCGGGTATCCGGGAAGATCGGTGGGGCCGCGGAGGTTGACACGGACAATGAGGACGGCCGTCCGTCACCTCCGACCACGGGCCCACGGCCGCCCACGACGACCCATGGCAGACCGCCCGAGGAGTTCCGTTGAGTCTCTACGACATCCCGCTGCGCACCCTGACCGGTGACCCCGCTTCCCTCGCCGACTACCGCGGCAAGGCGCTGCTGGTGGTGAACGTGGCGTCCAAGTGCGGCCTGACCCCGCAGTACGAGGGCCTGGAGCGGCTCCAGGAGCGCTATGCCGGGCGCGGCTTCAGCGTGCTCGGCTTCCCGAGCAACCAGTTCGCGGGCCAGGAGCCCGGCTCGGCGGAGGAGATCGCGGCCTTCTGCTCGGCGACGTACGGCGTGAGCTTCCCGCTGTTCGAGAAGACCGACGTGAACGGGGAGGGCCGGCACCCGCTGTACACGGAGCTGACCCGGACCGAGGACGGCACGGGCGAGGCCGGGGACGTCCAGTGGAACTTCGAGAAGTTCCTGCTCTCCCCGCGGGGCGAGGTCGTGGGCCGGTTCCGCCCGCGCGTCGAGCCCGAGGCGGACGAGGTGGTCCGGGCGATCGAGGCCCAGCTGCCGGCCTGACGCCGGGCCGGGCCGCGGGCGGCGCCGGTGGGGGTGACCCCACCGGCGCCGCTTTCGTCAGCGGCAGGTGGTGCGGTCGGGGGGCAGCGTGCCGTCCAGCAGGAAGGCGTCGATCTTCTCGTTCACGCACGCGGCGTCCGGCGACCCGTAGACGCCGTGCCCGCCTCCGGTGTCGGTCAGTCTGACGGCCGGGCCGACGGCGCGGGCCATCGCCGTCAGCCACCGGACGGGGGTCGCCGGGTCGTACTCGCCGGTGTGCATCAGGATCTTCGGGGCGCCGACGGCCCTGACGTCAATCATGAAGGCGGTCGGCGGCACACCGGCGCCGGCCCAGCAGTATGAGCCCTACCCGGGCGAGGGTGCAGACGGCCGTCGCCCTCGCCGTCCTGCTCCCCGCCCTCATCGACGCCGCCGACATCCCCTTCACCCTCCCGTGGGTCGCCGCGGCCCTCGCCACCGCCGACGGTCTCTGACGCACAGGCGTGCCCCTACCATCGGAATGGACGCCGCAGAGTTCTAGCTGACTCCCCGAGGTGAACGTGAGCAACTGGGCTGACCTAACAAACGGTAAGCGGATCAAGCACCTTCGGGGCTCTGATCTGACCCAACAGGGCCTGGCCGAGGCAGCAGGGGTATCGCTCGCCCTCGTGCAGAAGGCTGAGCAGGATCGAGGCGAACTGTCTGTCGGCTCCCTGCTGAAACTCGCCAGTGCTCTGCACACGGATGTTGGCGTGATCCTCGGCCAACAGGCCCCGCGTCGCGGCATGAAGGGCAGTGACCGCGCGGCGCTCCGCCAATTGTCTGATGCGGTGCACGAGAGCGCCCTCGGCGAGTGGGACGGCATTGATGATCCGAGCTCAGTCGAAGAACTGGGCCGGGCTCGTGACCTCGCCTGGTCCGCCTTTTGGAAAAGCGACACAGCAGCACTCAGCAATCTTGCCTCGAAAGTCCTCATGGAGGGGCACGTCAGGTACGACAGTGCGATGGGCAGGGAGCGCGAGCAGGTCGGGCTCATCCTGGCCAGCACGTACCGCGTAGCCGCATCGTGCGCCAACGGATTCGGACAGAGGGACCTCGCGTTGAGTGCACTCACGTCGGCAAAGCTGCGTGCCCGAGAAGTCGATGACCCCATCATGATGGCGCTCCTTGAATCCACGCTGTCTTGGATCTATTTGCGTGGGGCCAAGATGCCCCGGGCGGTCGCCGTAGCGGAGCGGGCCGCGCTGGCAATCGAGCCGTCGTTCAGGAAGGCTTCCAGGCCACAACTGCTCGCCTACGGCCGTCTGATGATCTCGGCCGCCGTGGCGGCATCACGCCGGGAGGACGAGGCGTCAGCCGACGACTACATTTCGCAGGCGCACGCCGCAGCCGCCCGTCTCGGCAGCGACGAAAAGCTGTACGGAACCGCGTTCGGGCCAACCGCAGCGAAGACGGAAGCCGTAGGGATTCACGTAGCCCTGAAGAACTACGGCCGTGCCCTCAAGCTGGCCAACCAGAAGGACATGGCTGACATCCCCCGGCAGATGTCCATGGTGGCAAGGAACCGCTACAAGCTCGATGTTGCCCTCGCGCAGTGCGCGGCGGGCCTCCATGACCAAGCAGCAAGCACCCTGATCGAGGTGGGGCTCGACGCGCCCGAGTGGGTACGCCATCAGGCCCTGCCTGGTGTCATCGGTCAGCGGATTGCCAAGATCTCCACGGCGAAGGTCCGCCACATCAGCGAGGTCATTGGGGTTCCCTTGATCACGTGAGCCCTACGGAGCGTACGAGTCGTCACTGACGATCTAGTGAGGTCGTACGCTCCGTCACTTCAGGTTGGCCTCGGAAGCGAGCACGATTTCCACATGGTCAGCAACCAGAGGGCCGAACCTCAGCAGCATCCGCCTGCCGCACGTCGGACGGAAGCCGATCGCCAACGACGGCGCACCCTCGCAGACGCTGCAAGCCTCACGCCGAAGATCGAACGCTTCAGGTGCGTCGTCTATCTCTCCGGCATCCCCAGCGCCGACGCCGATCAATACCGGCAGGAGTGCCAGGAAACCGCCCGGGTCCTCGGATGGGACGTCGTGGCTGTGGTCGTGGAGGACGGCGAGCAGCTCGCCGTCCCGCCGCGCGAACGCGAGGGGCTGACTTCGGCCCTCAGCCACCTGCTCCGTGGGGAAGTCGGCGCGATCCTGACGGCTTGGCGCTCGATGATCTCGCCGTCTGTCGACGAGTGCAGAGAGATCCTCCGCGAGATCGAAGAGTCCGGCGGATTCGTGTACACGAAGCTGCTCGCTGCCCCGGAGGAAAAGAACGGAGCGGCGCCTTGACGATCTCGCTACCCCACTCGTCCGGGCCCGGCGGAGTCACCGTCGGTACGACAGTGGACGAGTGCGCCGACTGCACCCGCCTCAACAATATTCGGCGCCGGGCGTGGACTCCGCCAACGGTGAACTGGGGCACTGAGAAATGGGCTCGTGAACAGTTCCATGAGCACTGGACGGAGGTGCACCGTGCCTAGGCCCCGTGCGCCAAAGGTCAAGGCAGTAGTAGCCGCTGACTGCAAGGACTGCGCGAAGATCCGAGCCAGCCTGGCGGACGCTGCGAGTCAGGGTGATGTCGACAGGGTGGGCACACTGGACGTGGTGTTAGGCCGTCATGAGAGGGCCGCACATGTCCAGGGTTGAGAGCCACCCTGCCGACAATGATCCGCCCGCGCGAGTTGCCTTGGTGGTTGGGCAAACGAAGGCGGTCGCAGCACCCGAGACGCCGCCTGCGCCCAGTCCGTTCGTCTACGACACGCCGCAGTTCCGCAGTGCGCTACGCAAGGCGGTGACGCGCGAGTTTGGCCGTGAGACCGAGGAACTGGAAGCGTTCGCCGACGCCCTGGAGCGGCTTGAGCGGTTCTTCGTGGGCACGACCGCCACGCATGATTCCTACCCTTCCGCCGGAGGCACCTCCCCGCATCCCTTCCCGGCGGAGGGGTAGGCACGAACGCCCGGCGGGTCGATCCTGGAGAGTTTCGGCCGGCCGGGTGCACCACCGCACAGCGGTGCAGGGAAGGCCCCCGCACCGAACGTTCGAGGAGGACCTGTGTCCGTACTCACTGACCGACTCCCGACTCGGGACCGCGCGATCAGCCCCGAACCGGCCGGCCTCGTTGAGACCCGGCCGTTCGGGCTCGATGCGCTGACCAACTTGTCGCCCGTGGGCATCTCGTCGCACACGTTCACCGTCGATCCCGCCTCGCAGCTCTCCGTCATCGACGGCGAGATCTGCATCAACGCTCCGGCCCACATGAACAACACGATTTGCAACACGGAGTCCGACGGGCAGGACGCCATCGGGGGTGTGGACGAAGACCAGAACGACGACTGACACCCATGACCACACCATCCGGTGAGAGTACGCGCGGCCAGGCGCCGCGCGTGCTCGTCGTCACCTTCGCCTTAGACCCGACCGCCGACTACGTGCTGCGCGAACTCAACGCGCGCCGCGTACCTTTCTGGCGTACCGACCTCGCCGACTTCCCCACCCGCTCTCAGCTGTCCGCCGCACTGGGCACCGACGGCCGATGGCGAGGCGCCATGCACGACTCCGCGCGCGGGGTGGACCTCTCGGAAGTCCGGGCTGTCTGGTGGCGCAAGCCGACGCCGTTCGCTTTCCCTGAAACCATGAGCGCCCCCGAGCAGGCGTTCGCCACGTCACAGGCCAAACGCGCCTTCTCCGGCGTGCTCGGCTCCCTCCCCGACGTGTTGTGGATCAACCGCCCCGAGCGCAACGCAGACTGCACCAAACCTCGGCAGCTAGCCGCCGCGGCCGAGGCCGGCCTGCACGTACCTGAGACCCTGATCACGAACAACCCCGCCGACGTCCTACCCTTCGCCGAGCGATGCGGCGGGCGCATCATCACTAAGGTTCTCGGCGGCATCGTCCACACCGAGAACAACACCCGCGGACAGCTCTACACCCACCGCGTCACCCCCGAGCAGTGGACCGACCCCCGTATCGCTCTAACCGCCCACCTGTTTCAGCGTGAGATCACCGACAAGGCGTACGAGATCCGGGTCACCGTCGTCAACGGCCAAGTCTTCCCCGTGGCCATCCACGCTCCGTCCGGCCCCGCCCGCCTCGACTGGCGCCACGACTCCCGCAGCCTCCACTACAGCTCTGCGCTGCTGCCCTCGGACGTTCAGCGGGGCATCGAAACCCTGATGTGGCGACTCGATCTTTCCTTCGCCGCCCTCGACTTCATCGTTGACAGCAACGGCACGCACTACCTCGTTGACGTCAACCCCAATGGCCAGTGGGCGTGGATCGATCAGACCCGCGACGCCATCACGCACGCTCTCGCCAACCTCTTGGAGAAAGGCAGCTCGACGTGAGCACCAAGACCGATCTCGACCAGGAAGCCGCACAGCTTCGCGCCAAGCTCGTGCAGACCCTCGTCGATGCCGGCGACCTGACCGACCCCGCATGGCGGGACGCCTTCGCGGAGGTGCCCCGCCACAAGTGTGCGCCCTACTTCTACGACCACACCGGGCGCAAGGTCGCCGGAGGCGATCCCGAGACACGCGACCAGTGGCTCACCGCCGTCCATGAAAACCGGCCTCTCGTCACGCACCGCACCGGCGGCAGCGCCACGTCAAGCAGCTCGCAGCCCTCGATCATGGCAAGAATGCTCGAAGCGTTGCAGGTCGACGACGGAATGCGCGTCCTCGAACTGGGAGCCGGCACCGGGTACAACGCCGCATTGCTCGCGCACCGGCTCGGGGACGACAATGTCGTGACCATCGACGTCTCACCCGACATCACCGGCCCCGCCCGCGAACACCTCGCCGCCACCGGGCATCACCCACTCGTCGTGACCGGCGACGGCGCCTTCGGCTGGCCGGACAAGGCCCCCTACGACCGCATCCTCGTCACCTGCCAGCTCAGCACCGTTCCCCCCGCGCTCGTGCGGCAACTCGCCGAGGACGGGTTCATCCTCGCCCCCCTCGGCAACGCCCTCGCCCGTATCCGCCGCACCGGTGACCGCACGGCAGAAGGCGCCTTCCTCCCCGGCGGCGCGTTCTTCATGCCGCTGCGTCGAGGCGCCGACGACGGACAACCGGCCCACCGGCCCGCGCTGCCCGACGCCCTCGGCCGGCCGACGCGCGTCCCCGCCACCGCCATCGCGAACAACGACTTCCGCTTTCTCCTGAGCATCGCCGTACCCGGCCTCACATGGCAGTACGACCTCGACGACGACAAACAGCCCACGGGCGCACGCGTCTGGGCATCCGACGGCTCCATTGCCGATCTCAAGGCCGATGGCACCGTGACCGAGGCCGGCCCCCGGAATCTCTGGAGCCTCCTCGAAGAGGAGTACGACACGTACCTCGGCGCCGGCGCGCCCGGCCCCGAGCGCTACGGCGTCACGATTAACGAGGACGCACAGCGTGTCTGGCTGGACACCCCGGACGGGCGAAGCTGGCAGCTGACACCCGCCTGACAAACGACCCGCCACATCCGCACCACTGGCAGTCAGGCGGAGCAGGACGAGCGCGCGCTGGTCCTCCCCCGATGACGCGGCCCCGGTACCTTCGATAGGCACCGGGGCCGCACCTTTGACTGGCTGTTGTGGTTCTGACCTGCTCCTTTCCCCTGGTGCCCCTTGAGTCCCACTGACGTGCGATCGTGGCAACGGCACGACACCGGAGACAGATGAAGTTCTTTGGAGAAGAAACCCGAAAAGTTCCTGCTCTCCCTGCGGGGCGAGGTCGTGGGCCGGTTCCGCCCGCGCGTCGAGCCCGAGGCGGACGAGGTGGTCCGGGCGATCGAGGCCCAGCTGTGATGCCGGGTGCCCCGCAGCCGCGCCACCTTGCACGAGTGCGCAGATCGCACGTCTGCTCGAAATCATCAACTCCCGCGCCACGCCGGTGGAATGCGCTCCCAGCCGGTGTCCGGGAGCACCCGTCCCACGGTCTAGGGTGGGCGCCATGTCCGCCCCCGAACTGATCCGCATCGTCTCCCGCGACTCGCCCATGGCCCTGGCCCAGGTGGAGCGCGTCCGCGCCGAACTGGCCGCGCACCACCCCGGCACCGCCACCGAGGTCGTCCCCGTCAAGACCACCGGTGACAAGTGGATGGGCGACCTCTCCAAGGTCGACGGCAAGGGCGCCTTCACCAAGGAAGTCGACGAGACCCTCCTCGCCGGGCGGGCGGACCTCGCCGTGCACTGCGTCAAGGACGTCCCCGCCGACCGGCCCCTCCCGGCCGGCACGGCCTTCGCCGCCTTCCTGCGGCGCGACGACATCCGCGACGCCCTCGTCCACCCCGGCGGCCTGACCCTCGACGAGCTCCCCGCCGGCACCCGGATCGGCACCTCCTCCGTGCGCCGCAGCGCCCAACTGGCCGCCTCCCACCCGCACCTGCGGTGCGTGCCGATGCGCGGCAACGCCAACCGCCGCCTGGAGAAGCTCGCCGCCGGAGAAGCCGACGCCCTGCTCCTGGCCGTCGCCGGACTGGAGCGCATCGGCCGGGCGGACGTGATCACCGAGGTGCTGCCGGTCGACGTGATGTGCCCGCCGATCGGCGCGGGCACCCTCGCCCTCCAGTGCCGCGAGGGCGACACCGCCCTCATCGACACCGTCAGCGCGCTCGGCGACCGCCACGCCTACCGCGAGACCACCGCGGAGCGGATGCTCCTGCACGTCCTGCAGGGCCACTGCAACAGCCCCGTCGCCGGGTACGCCAAGGCCGAGCGCGGCGGTGACCTCTCCCTGCGGGCCCGGGTGTTCACCCCGGACGGCAAGACCGTCCTCAACGCCCACGAATGGGCCGGCCCCCTCGACCCCGCCACCCTCGGCACCTCCGTGGCCGTCGCCCTGCTGCGCCAGGGCGCGCGGGAGCTGATCGACAGCATCGCCCACTGAACGGCCCGTGCCGCCCCGGGGTCGCATCACCGCAGTATGACCGGCAGGTCCTGGAGCCAGTTCATCGTCATGCTCGGCCGGCGTTCGACCTCCTCCGCGGGTACCGCCAGCCGCACCCGGGGAAAGCGGTCCAGCAGCCGGCCGAAGAGGGTCTCCATCTCCAGGCGGGCCAGCAGCGCGCCGACGCAGCGGTGGGCCCCGTGGCCCATGGCCAGGTGCTGGTGGTCGGTGCGGGTGATGTCGAAGCGGTGCGGGTCGGGGAAGCGGCGCGGGTCGCGGTTGGCCGCCGCGACGCAGATCAGCAGGAACTCCCCGGCGGGAACGGTGACGCCCTCGCCCAGGTCGACCGGCTCCGAGGTGTAGCGGGGGCCGACCGCGCGGAACGGCCCGTCGAAGCGCAGGCACTCCTCGACGGCGCCGGGCAGCAGGGAGCGGTCGGCGAGCAGCGCGGCGAGCTGCTTGGGGTGGCTCAGCAGCGCGTACATGGCGTTGGACAGGGCGTTCGCCGTCTCGATTCCGGCGACGAGCAGGAGGAACGCGGTCGAGGCGAGCTCGTGGCGGGTCAGCGGCCGCCGCCCCTCGCGCTTGGAGACGAGCGCGGAGAGCAGGCCGCGGGTGGGGTGCGCGCGTCTGCGGTCGACGAGGCGCTCGCTGAAGTGGGCGATGACGAGCGAGGTGTCCCGCACGCCCGCGTCGCTCCGCCGGCACATGAGCGTATCGAACCAGGCCGGGAAATCCTCCTGTTCGTCCGGGTGCAGCCCCAGGAGGTCGGCGACCACGGCGACCGCGAAGGGGTAGGCGATCCGGGCGCGGAACTCCACGGGCCCGGGGGCGTCGAGCGCGCCGAGCGTCTCGTCAGCGAACTGCGCGACGCGGGGCCGCATGGCGTCGACGGGCCCCCGGCTGAGGGCCTGCTGGGTGCCCTGGCGCAGCCGCTGGTGGTCCGGCGGCTCCGCGTTGATCATGTTGGCCCGGATGCGGGTGTTCGTCTCCCGGCGCCGGTCCGGCCGGGCGGCCGGCTGTTCCCGCAGGTCGGGACGCTTCCACTCGTCCTTGCGGACCGTGGGGGAAGTGAGGAGCCGGCGCGCCTCCTCATAGCGCGGCACCAGCCACAGCCGGGTGCCGCTCACCCCCGTCACCAGGGTCGCGGGTGCCTGTTCGCGGAGGTCGTCGAGGACGGGGTGGGCGTTCTGGAAGAACTCGGGCGTGAAGATCCCGGGCGGGACGGTGGTCCGTTCGGTCGTCACAGCGATCCTCCTCGGAGAGGGGCGGGAAGGGCTGTGCCCCCGGCAGCCTACCCAGGGTGTCCGTTCAGTTACACATGGCAACTGAAGAGGCGTGGGCCCGGTGAAGTCCCGTGCGGTGTCGCCGTGTCCCGGAGGGGCGCGGGGAACTGCGCGACCAGCTGCCGAGCTCCCGCAGACGAGGCCCCCGGCTTCCGGCGGAGCGCTAGGGTCGGGGCGTGCGCAGTCGACTGTACGGTGCGATGTTCCTGACCGTCCTCCTGTTGACGGCCTGTGGCGCGAACCCGCGCCGGACCGACGCGCCCCGGCCGCCGGGCCCTTCGGACGGCCGGACGACGATCCGCGGTGACGGAGCCGAGCTGCTGCACCGCGCCGGGGGCCGCGCCAGCGCCCAGAACCCCGCCTTCTCACCGGACGGGACGTCGCTCCTGTTCACCCTCTTCCACGACGGCTACAACGACGGTGCCGCCGCCCTGCGCGTGCTGCCCCTGACGCGCACCGCGACGGCCCGGCCCACCACGCTCCTCGACGAGGCCGACCGGGCCGCCGTGAACCTCACCGGCACGAGCTGGCACCCCTCGGCCGGGGTGACGTTCGCCTCCGACCGGGCGGGCGGCCGCGAAGAGGTGTGGGTCCTGCCGCCCGGCGGCCGCCGCCCCACCCGGGTGACCGACCACCGCGGCCCGTCCGGCTACCTGGAGCCCAGCTTCTCGCCGGACGGCGCGTGGATCGTCTTCCAGGAGAGCGTGCTGAAGGAGAGCGACGGGCAGGACGGCCCGCCGGACCGCTCCGCCCTCGGCTCCCTGTGGAAGGTCCGGCGCGACGGCAGCGGCCGGACCCGGCTGCTGGACGGCCCCGCCACCGGCACCGACAACCGGCAGCCCAACTGGTCCCCGAAGGGCGACCGGCTGGTCTTCCAGCGGCGCGAGGCCGGCGGCGACTGGGCGCTGCACGTGATGAACGCCGACGGCACCGGGCTGCGCCGGCTCACCGACGGCCCCGGGGAGCACACCGACGCGAGCTGGTCGCCCGACGGCAGGTCGGTGGTCTTCTCCTCCACCAGCGGGGGCCTCGACGTGCCCCAGATCTTCGTGATCCCCGCTGCCGGCGGCCGCCCGGCCCGGGTGACCGCCGGCAGCGGCTACGACGGTGCGCCGAGCTGGTCACCGGACGGGCGGTGGATCGCCTTCGAGGCCCACCCGGGGGACGAGGACCGGCCGTCCTCGCTGTGGCGGATCCGCGCCCCCCGGACGCCCCGGGGCTGAGGCGTCAGCCGATGGTGACGGTCAGCAGGGAGTACTGGGCCACCGTCAGGGCGACGGTGGCCGTGCTGCCGGTGACCCGCCAGCTGACCGGCTGCGGGGCGGGGGAGGGCCCGTCCGGAGAGCTCACCGCGGCGGCGAGCACCTGCTTGCCCGGAGGGACGGGGAGCGACACCGTGCACGTGGCCGGAGTGATCCGGAAGGCGCCCGGAGCGTCGCCGAAGTGGGTGAAGTTGACCAGCTGGACGACGGTGTCGTCACCGAGCCGGCCCACCTCCAGATGGATCCGGCGGTCGCCCTGCAGCGTCACCGCGGGCGGGGCCGCCGCCCGGACCGGGGCGAGGAGCCGGTCGGCGCTCGCCTGGTCGGTGGAGCTCAGGTAGCTCAGGCCGGGCCGGCCCCTGAGGTAGTGACAGGTACCCGCGCCGAATCGATTCTCCTTCCGTTCGGGCAGCGGATCGGCCTTGCGGAAGCCGAGCACGTCGGCGAGGGCGTACTCACCGCGGGCCGTTCCCATCGCGTCGAGCCCCGTGGGCGCCGGGCCCGTGATCACCACGGTGCCCCCGCCCGCCACGTAGTCGCGCAGCACGCCCGCCTCCGCGTCGGAGACGGCCTGCAGGTCCGGCAGCATGAGCACCCGGCAGCCGGCCAGGTCCGCGGCGGCCAGACCGGGGCTGGTGACGGTGCGGAACGGGATGTGCGCGTACACCATCGCCTTGACCGTGCCCCGGAACTCCCCGAGCCACTGCTGCCGCGTGCAGCTCTCCTCCGCGCTGCCGCCGCTCCACCAGTCCTTCACCCCGGCGGGCACCTCGGCGTTGGCGAACATGCCCGTGCCGGCGCCGGGACTGACGAAGTCCCGCGAGGCCGAGGAGTGGTAGACGCCCACGACCGCCTCGGAGACGGCGTCGTACAGCTCCTTCTCGTGGGCCGCGACGAACGCGTACATCCGGGTGCGCATCGCCTTGTCGGTGGTGACGTCCTTGAACGGGCTTTTGACCTCGTACGGGTTGCAGCCGGCGGCCAGCAGTTCGGCCATCACCAGCGAGGCGTCGTCGGCCTTCCAGCCGTAGGAGAACGCCCAGGCCGGCTTGGTGCCGCTGGCGGCCCGCGCGTACTTGTACATCGAGATCAGACACGTCCAGTCCGTCGCCGTGGCGTGCCGCATCCCGTCGTAGAGCGCCAGGATGTCCACCTCCCACACCTGGCTGACGCCCTCCGCCTGCCGCAGGTACGCCCCGTCGAGGCCGATGGTGGTGGCGTACTGGTAGTCCATGCTGACCGTCTCGCTGAAGGTCACGAGATCGGGGTTCACCGACCGCCCGGCGGCGGCGATGTCGATCTGCCACTGGTTGAGGGCGCGGTGCCGCCACTCGACGTAGCGACGGAAGGGCAGGCCGGTGAAGTCGGGCGCGGCCGGCAGGGCGAGACCGGTGTCGGCCCGGAACGCGTCCGCGGCCCACGAGGAGGCGTCGCACCAGCTGAGCGCCCCGTCGAAGTAGATGGGGACGTCCGGCCAGAGGGCGTCCAGACCGGTTGTGGCGAGGGCCTTGACGCGGCGCAGATAAAAGTCCCGCCACGGGGAGTTCGGGCTCACCCAGCAGCTCTCGTCGCCCGGATCGACCCAGACCACGAGGCTGCCGTAGAAGACATTGGGCTTGCCGTCGAGCGAGCGCTGCACCCAGGACTTTCCGTCACCGTCCTTGTAGAACGACGGGCCCTTCTCGCCGCCCAGGCTGATCACTTCCAGCGACGGGTAATACATGACCACCCGGATTCCCGCGGCGTGGGCCAGGCCCACGAATTCCTTGATCTTTCCCAGGTGCTCGGTGAACTCCGCGTCGGTCAGCCAGTGCGAAAGGATCGTGTCGACCTCGATCACATTGACGTGCTGCGCTTTGAGTGCCGTGATCACGGGCTTCATGTCGAGCTCGGGATCGGCGTCCTCGTCGAAAGTGCCGTCCGCTATCCGGGCGTACCTGCTCCACTCCGGGAAGACTTCCAGACGGGCCGCCGCGGCCGCCCAGGCGGGTTCGGCGTACGGCTGGAACGGGCCGGGGAACCGGGGGGCGACGCCCGCCGCCAGCGCGGCGCCGCCGGCCGCTCCCAGGCCCGCGCGTAAGAGTCCCCGGCGACTGAATCTTCGTATTCCGCTCATCGACTGCCCTTCATCGGCGCGACGGTGTCCTACGGTGCCCGGAAATTCTGCCCGATCTCCTTCGCCGCGGCGGGCGGAATCCGCAGAACGCCGGAATCCAGGGGCGGCCGGCGGCCCGCCGGCGTTACGGCCCCGCCGCACTTGCCGCACGTTCGGGCTACTTGTCCGGCCGTATGGAGCAGCTTTGGATCACCGCGCCGCCGCGCTCGATAAACTCGCGGAGTTGCTCGGCGAGGGAGGCCGTACTCATGGGGTGCGGCGATACGGTATCGGCGCGCTCTTCTCTTCGTACCAGGTCTGTCGTGGCCCGGGTGACGGCCACAGGACAGTGCAGGGCAGTCTGACCACGAGGAGTGCAGTCATGGCCGAGGTAAAACTGACCGCCGAGCCGCGTACCGAATTCGGCAAGGGCTACGCCCGCCGCATCCGCCGCGCCGACAAGGTCCCGGCCGTCGTCTACGGCCATGGTGCCGACCCCAAACACGTGGCGATCGACGGACACGCCCTGATGATGGCCCTGAAGACGCCGAACGTGCTGATCAGGCTGGACATCAACGGCAAGAGCGAGCTGGTGATCCCCAAGGCCGTGCAGCGCGAGGCCCTGCGCGGCTTCCTGGTCCACGTGGACCTGCTGACGGTGAAGAAGGGCGAGAAGGTCACCGTCGAGGTGCCCGTCCACACCGAGGGGGAACTGGCGCCCGGCGGCAATCTCCTGGAGCACATCCTCAACGCCCTGCCCGTCGAGGCCGAGGCCACCCACATCCCGGAGGGCTTCACCGTCTCCATCGAGGGGCTGGAGGCCGGACACACCATCCGGGCCAAGGACATCGAGCTGCCGCGCGGCAGCACCCTGGCCGTCGACGAGGACGCCGCGGTCCTCCAGGTCGTCGCGGCGCAGGAGGCCCCGGCCGAGGGCGAAGAGGAGGAGGAAGCGGAGGAAGGCGCGGCTGCGGAGCCGGAGGGCGAGAAGCCCGAGGCCGCCGCGGCCGAGAGCTGAGAGCGCCCTCCCGGGCGGTGTGCGGCCTGTGCGCCGCGGCCGCACACCGCTCGCGGGGAGAGCTCAGGCGGCGGGACGGGGCGCGATGACGGCGAACGGGGCGCCGAAGGAGTCGGCGAGCCAGGCGATCCGGCCGACGTCGGGGACGTCCGAGGCCGGCACCAGCACCGAGCCGCCGTTCTCCTGCGTCCGGCTGACGGTGTCGTCGACGTCCGCCGTGTCGAAGTAGGGCATCCAGCGGGGCTCCATGCCCTCCTGGACGGTGGCGAGGCCGCCGAAGGAGGCGTCTTCCTGCTCGCCCTCGGCCGTGGAGAGCACCGTGTAGGTCATCTCCGGCACCGGCATCTCCCGGCTCCGCCAGCCGAAGAGCGCGCGGTAGAAGGAGAGGGCGGCCGCCGGGTCGGGGGCGTGCAGCTCGGCCCAGCACAGGGTGCCGCCCTCCGAGGCCGCCTCCAGGCCCTTGACCGCGGCGGGCTGCCACACGGCGAAGTCGGCGCCGCCCGGGTCGGTGAGACAGGCCATCCGCCCGGCGTCCATGACGTCGAACGGCGCGACCCGCACCGTGCCGCCGGCCTGCTCCACCGCCTTGGCCGTGGCGTCGGCGTCCGGGGTCTGGAAGTAGACCGTCCAGGCGGGGCTCGCGCCCTCCTCGGTGAGGGGCCCGAGGGCGGCGAGGGTCCTGCCGTTCTTCTGGAAGAAGCCGTAGCCGCCGGCGTCGGGCCCCGCGGGCTGGAGGTCCCAGCCGAAGACGGCGCCGTAGAACTCCGCGGAGGCGGCGGTGTCGGGGCTGCCGAGGTCGAGCCAATTGGGCGCGCCGGTCACGAAATCGGTGCTGAGCATGGTGGGTGCTCCTTCGACGGATCCTCGCCGGGCCGTCCGCCGCGGGCGCGGTGGGCGGGGGCCGGTGCGGATTTTTAGTCTCGCACCGGGCACTGACATCCGCCGGTCACCGTTCGCCGCGGGCCGCGGCGCGCCCCGGGCGCGCGGAGTCCCGGCCGGGGCCCCGCGGTGGGGGAGGAGCCCCGGCCGTCCGCGGGTCGCCTCCGGGGCGCCGCCGATGTGGCGCCCCGGAGGCCGTCAGCCGGCCGCGGACGGACCCGTGCCGTCAGCGCTCGGCGGCCGGGCCCTGCTTCGGGGTGTTGGCCTCGGTGACGTTCACCGCGGCCCAGGACCGGTCGACCGCCTTGTACTCGGCGCTGCCGGCCCCGTGGAGGTCCTCGGCCGCCTGCAGGGTGGCCGTGCGGGCCTCGTGGAAGTCGGTGGTCGAGACCATGTAGCGGGTGAGCGCCCGGTAGTAGATCTGCTGGGCCTTGTCCCGGCCGATGCCGGCCACCGGCGCGCCGTCGTAGGTGGGGGAGTCGTAGGCGACGTTCCCGATCGTCTTCTTGCCGCTGCCCTCGGCCAGCAGGTAGAAGGCGTGCGAGGAGACGCCGGACCCCGCGTGCACCTCGCGGTCGTAGGCGCCCGCGTCCCAGTAGTCGACGGTTCCCTCCAGGACGTCCAGCGACGGCTTGTCCAGGCGGCGCAGGAACGTCTGGTCCAGGCCGAGCTTCTCGCCGAGCAGGTAGTTCGGCGGGTTGCCGGTGTTGGCGGTGGCGAACTCGACGCCGGCGCCGAAGATGTCGGCGAGCGACTCGTTGAGCGCGCCGGCCTCACCGAACTGGTTCTGTGCCGCGTCGACCCGGGTGGGCTGGAAGTCCGCGGTCGCCTCGATCACTCCGTGGCTGAGCTCGTGACCGGTGACGTCCAAGGCCACCAGCGGCTGCTTGAACGTTTCTCCATCGCCGTCGCCGTAGAGCATGCACGAGCAGTCGGGGGACCAGAAGGCGTTGGGGACCTTGTCGCCGAAGTGCACGACGGCCTTCGGCCCGGCGCCGTCGTTCTTGATGCCGTTCCGGCCGAAGGTGTTCTTGTAGTAGTCGTAGGTGCTGGTGATGCCGAATTGCGCGTCCACGGCGGCCGTCACAGGGTCGGCGGCCGTGCCGTTGCCCCAGCGGTTGTCCTGATCGGTGAGGGCCTTGCCCTCGGCGTAGCTCTCGATCTCCTTGCCGTCCGCGCTCCGGGTCTCGCCACCGCCGCGGCTGGGGTCCTTGAGGGTGTAGGAGTCCTTCGCCGTCCGGGTGGTGATCAGCGGCACACTGCCGGCGAACAGGGCGGCGCCGGTGCCGTTCGCCTGCACCGGGAAGCCGGTGTCGGGGCGGATCCGGCCGGCGGGCGGTGCGGTCTTCGGGCCGGTGCCGGGCCCGGCCTGCTGCCCGAGGCCGCGCAGCTTCTTCTTGAGCCCGGGGGAGATGAACGCGTCGGTGCGCGGGGTGGTGCGCAGGACCTCGCCCGAGCCGGCGTCCACGACCACGTCGCGCACGCTGCCGGTCTCGGCGGTCCGGCCGCCGGTGACGGTCACCCGGTAGGCCAGCGTGGACGTGCCGCCCCGGGCGTCGACCACCAGCTCGGCCCGGCCGGCCGTGCCCCCGGCCGACGCGGCGGCCTTGGCGGCGGCTTGAGGGGCCGTCAGCTCGGGGGTGGTGCCGGGCAGCGAGATCTGGTGGCGGATGGCCCGGGTCACGCCCAGGTAGCGGAGCTGGGCATCGAGGTGGACGACGAGGTCGCCGCCGACGACGGGGACGCCCCGGTAGACGCGGTTGAAGCGGACGTGCCGCTTACCCTCCGGGTCGACGAGGGTGTCCTTGACCGTCAGGGTCTCGTTCTTGCCGACGCCGGTGGCACTCGCACGGGCGAGGGCGGCGGTGCGTGCCGCCTTGACGATCTGTGCCGCACCGGCGGTGGCCGCGGACGCGGCGGCGGCCCGGGCGGACTGCCGGGCCCCGGCCGGAGTGTTCACGGAGTGAGACGGCGCCGCGACGGCCGGACCGGCCAGCGTGGCCGCGGCCGCCACGGCCACGGCAGCGGTGAGTATTCGTCTGGAGGACGTGGGGGGTGTACGCACGGTCAGCGCCCTTTGCGGAGAGGGCGGTTCGGGGCATGCCCGGCCGCCTGCAGCCACGCGGTGCTTTCCCTGCTGCACCGCGGGAACCTGTGGTCCCGCCGGTGACTTTGCCTGGTTGGCATGCCCACGAAAAGAGGAAAAGTCGCCTTGTCCGGACAGTTGATCAATTATTTACATTGCGTCAACGCAGAGTGAGGAGCAGGCGACTTGGTGTCGACGTACCGGTGAAGACGCGACATCGGGCGCGCAGGTTGTCGCCCTTCGGAAGTGTTCACTATGTGAGACGGGCGGGCGCGGCCATCGTGGGTGTCCTCCGCTGACTCCCGGCGGCATCAGGCGAATTGCCGCCCGGTGCCGGATCACTCGGGCCAGCTGCCGCCCGGAATCGGGGTGCCCACCGCCCGCAGCCGCCGCGCCAGGGCGTCCGCGGCCAGATAGACCCAGGCCCGGACGGCCCCACCGGCGGCGGGCAGCACGGTCCGCTCCACCCGCACGTAGTGGTGGGTCGACCCCCGCGCGTGACCTTCCAGCCGATCGAGCGACGCGAGCACCGCCCCGTGGTGCGCCGCCGCCAGCGAGATCAGCTCGCCGTGGATCTCCCCGCTCGGATCGGTCACGGCGTACGGGTAGCCGGGCCCCTCGTAGAGCACCGCCCCGCGCATCCGGGCCGGCTCCTCCGCGGCGGTCCGGCCGTGCAGGAAACGCCCGTAATTGCTCTGCCCGGGGCGCAGCGTCCCGTAGACGAACACGGGCAGCTGCTCGGGGTCCGCATCCACCTCGGGTGGCTCCCTCCGTCACCGGTCACGCGCGCGGGGTGCCGACCGCCGGAAGGCGGGAGCGTGCACCCAGCCGTAAAATACCCGTATGGGAGAGCGGCCGGTCGTGCCCTCCGCCCCCGAACTCGTCGTCGAGTCCGATGGCGGCTCGCAGACGATGACGGCGAGCCGGACCTATCAGGTGGGGCGCGATCCTACGAGCGACATCGTGCTGAGTGACGCCCGCGTCTCCTGGCACCACGCGGTGCTGCGCCCCGTCGAGGACCACTGGACCGTCGAGGACACCGGCAGCACCAACGGCACCTATACCCACGGCCGGCGCGTCGGCTCGACGGACGTCGGCCCGGGTGACGTCATCCGGTTCGGCAACCCGGCCGACGGGCCCGCGGCCGTGCTCAAGGAGGCGCCGCCTCCGCCCGAAGAGGCACGGCGCCCGGCGGAGCGCCCGTCCGCCGTCTCCCTCCCCGCCGCCACCGGAACCTTCCGGCGGCCCACCTCCGTACGGCCCCTGCCGACCCGTACCGTCCGCATCGGCCGCGGCACCGACAATGACCTGACCGTCGACGACCTCGTCGCCTCCCGCCGCCACGCGGAGCTGCGCACCCGCCCCGACGGCGGCTACGAGATCGTGGACCTCGGCAGCCACAACGGCACCTATCTCAACGGCCGTCGCGTCCGGCGCGCCCCGGTCGAGCCCGGGGACATCGTCGGCGTCGGCCACTTCGCGTTCTGCCTCGTCGGCGACCAACTCCAGGAGTACGTCGACAGCGGTGAGGTCTCCCTCGACGTGCAGGACCTCTCCGTCCGCGTCGACAGCGGCCGCAAGACCCTCCTGGACGACGTCTCCTTCCCCGTGGGCGCCAAGTGCCTCCTGGCCGTCGTGGGGCCCAGCGGCGCCGGCAAGTCGACGCTCCTCAACGCCCTCACCGGGCTCCGCCCCGCCGACGTGGGCACCGTCCTCTACGACGGCCGCGACCTGTACGCCGACTACCCCGAGCTCCGCTCGCGCATCGGCCTCGTCCCGCAGGACGACATCCTGCACGCCCAGCTCAGCGTGGGCCGCGCCCTGCGCTACGCCGCCGAGCTGCGCTTCCCCGGCGACACCGCGAAGGCCGAACGGCAGGCCCGGGTCGACGAGGTGATCGGCGAACTCGGCCTCCAGCAACGCGTCGACCAGCCCATCCACAGCCTCTCCGGCGGCCAGCGCAAACGCGTCAGCGTGGCCCTGGAACTGCTGACGAAACCCTCCCTGCTCTTCCTCGACGAGCCGACCTCCGGCCTCGACCCGGGCATGGACCGCTCGGTGATGACCATGCTGCGGGACCTCGCCGACGACGGCCGCACCGTCATCGTCGTCACCCACAGCGTGCTCAGCCTCGACCTGTGCGACCGGCTGCTGGTCCTCGCGCCCGGCGGCCGGACCGCCTTCTACGGGCCGCCGGGCGAGACGCTCGGGTTCTTCGGCTTCACCCAGTGGCCCGAAGCCTTCGAGGCGTTCGAGAACGACACCGGCCGGGACTGGGCCGGGCAGTACCGCGACTCCGCACAGCACCGCCGGTACGTCACCGCCGCCACCGAACAGCCCCACCGGGCCGCGGCGCGCGAGGCCGCGCCCGCGCCCGCGCTGACCGCCGACCGCACCTTCCTGGCCATCATGATCGCGCTGCCGTTCGTGATGGGCGCGATGGCCCGGGCCCTGGCGGGCAGCAAGCTCACCGCCGAGTCGGCCATGAACGCCCTGCTGATCCTGTGCGTGGGAGGAGTCCTGACGGGCGCCGCCAACGCCGTCCGGGAACTGGTCAAGGAACGCGCCATCTACCAGCGCGAACGCGCGGTCGGCCTGTCCAGATCCGCGTACCTCATGTCCAAGGTCGTGGTCCTGGGGCTGATCACCGCCGTCCAGGCCGTCGTGCTGACCCTGGTCGGCCTGTTCGGGGTGGACACCGCCGCGCCGGGCGGCAAGGGCGTGCTCCTGCCACCCCTCGCCGAGATCGCCCTGGCCGTGGCCCTGCTGTCCTTCACCGCCATGATGCTGGGCCTGGTCGTCTCGGCCCTGGTGCGCAAGGAAGAGGTCACCATGCCGCTGCTGGTGCTCCTCGCCATCGTCCAGGTCGTCTTCTGCGGCGCCCTCCTCAAGCTCGACGGGGTGCCGGGGCTGGAACAGCTGGCCTGGCTGGTGCCCTCCCGCTGGGCGCTCGGCGCGATGGCCGGCACGATCGACCTGGAGCGCGTCGTCGGCGGGAAGCTGACCGCCGACCCCCTCTTCGACCACTCCACGGGCACCTGGCTGCTCAACATGGGCATGCTGGTGGCGCTCTCCGTCCTCTTCGGCTTCGTCGTCGCGCGGCTGCTGCGCCGCCACGAACCCGCCGTCATGCGGAAGTAAGGCAGGTGGGAGCCCGACATGAACACCACCGCGGTCCCCTCCGCCCCGGACACCGGCGACGGCTTCGCGCCCACGCACGTCGTGCCCCCGGACGGGCTGCCCACCTGGCGCGCCCCCGACGGCGCGGTGCCCACCGAGAAACTGGACCCGCTGCTTCCGGTGCGGCTGCTGGACCGGCGCGGCGACTGGGGGCGGGTGCTCTGCTCCAACGGCTGGGCCGCCTGGGTCGACGCCCGGCCCCTGGTCCCCCTGCCCCAGGGCCCGCCCGCCGCCGGTGCCCCGCTCGCCCGCACGGCAGACGCCCGCAAGCTCCTCACCCGCATCGAGGAGACCCTCGGGCGCTACCGCCGGGCCATGGAGGACCTGGCGTCCGGGCGGAGCGACGGCGAGACGTTCCGCCGCGACACACGCGGACTGCGCGTCGGAGCGGTCGTCGACGGGGAAGCCGTCTGGCTCTACGACGCCGACCACGACCGCTGGTGCTACTGCGACGGCACGGCGATGAGCACCCTCGCCCCGCACCGGCCCGGCGCCCCGCCCGTGCCGCCGGAGAGGTCCGGCGCGCCGTCCGCCCCGGACGAGGCCACCCGGGTCGTCCCGCCGCCCGGCGCGGGCCCCGGGCCCGGTGAGAGCTGATGGCGCCCGCCGACCGCCCGCCCCCCGCCTCCCCCGTCGAGCGGCCCTCGGAGCTGATCGGCCGGCAGATCGCCGGCTACCTCGTGGAGACCGAGATCGGCCGCGGCGGCATGGCCGTCGTCTACCGCGCCCGCGACCTGCGGCTCGGGCGCACCGTCGCCCTGAAACTGCTGGCCCCCGAGCTCGCCCGCAACGACACCTTCCGCAAACGCTTCGGCCATGAGTCGCGCGTCGCCGCGGCCATCGACCACCCGCACATCGTCCCGGTGTTCGAGGCCGGCGAGGCCGACGGCGTCCTCTACATCGCCATGCGCTACGTGGCCGGGCAGGACCTGCGCGCCCTCCTCGACCGCAGCGGCCCGCTGTCCCTCCCCGACGCCTGCCGCATGGCCGTCCAGGTCGCCTCCGCCCTGGACGCCGCCCACGCGCACGACCTGGTGCACCGGGACGTCAAGCCGGGCAACATCCTCGTGGCGGAGGGCACCGACAGCGACCACCCCGAGCACGTGTACCTCACCGACTTCGGGCTGACGAAGAAGTCGCTGTCCCTGACCGGGTACACCCGCGTCGGACAGTTCGTCGGCACCCTGGACTACGTCGCCCCGGAACAGATCTCCGGCAAGCCCGTGGACGGCCGCTGCGACGTCTACAGCCTGGCCTGCGTGGTGTTCGAGATGCTGTCGGGGGCACCGCCGTTCCAGCGGGACGACGACATGGCGCTGCTGTGGGCCCACCAGTACGACCCGCCGCCCCGGATCTCCGCACGCGTCACGGGCCTGCCGCCCGGCACGGACGACGTCCTGGCCACCGCGCTGGCCAAGGCCCCCGACGACCGGTTCGACAGCTGTCTGCGGTTCGTCACCGCCCTGCGCCGGGCCGGCGCCGGGGGCGGCCCGGACCCGGCGGCCGTCGTTCCGGCGGCGCACGCGCCGACCCGGGTGGACCGCGGTCCGGTGGGATCGCCGGAGCCGCCGCCGGGGCCGCCGCGCTGGGCGGCCGTGGTCTTCCCCGAACGGCGGTAGGGCCTCAGCGCCTCTCTTCCGACACCTCGCCCCGGCGGCGCACCCGCGCGGCCGGCAGGCTGCCCAGGAACCCGGCGAGGAGCCCCCACAGCAGCCCGAGACCCGTCAGCACGAGCAGCCGGGGGCGCAGCGACACCTCACCGCCGAGGCCCCCCAGGTCGCCGAGGCCGAGCAGCGACAGGCCGAAGCGGGCCGAGATGCGGGTGAGCAGCCCGACGACCAGCAGCGTGACCGCCAGCGCCACGCCGAGGCGCACGGCGTGCTGCCAGGGCCGTGTCCGGGCGGGCGAGCGGGCGGCCGCCACGAACCCCGCGGCCAGCAGCGCGACCACCGCGAGGGCCACCAGCAGCCAGGCCCGCCCGTCGTACTCGGCCAGCGAGGAGAGGTTCACCGTGGCGTCCTTGCCGTCGCGTTCGCGCAGCACCGCCGCGAAGGCCTTCGGCACGGGCAGGCCGATGTCATCGCCCGGCACCCGCCCGTCCCAGGAGCCGCCGAGCCCCACGCCGAAGGCGAGCCAGACGAGGTTGGGCAGCCCGAGCAGCAGCACGGCGGCGGTCTCCGCGGCATGCCCGCGCACGATGAGAACCACGACCCCGACGAGCAACCCCATCACCACGTAGCCCAGCAGCACCACCAGCATGGCGAACGCGGCCGGCCGCACCGAGTCCTGGAAACGCAGCAGCCGCGACGGCAGCGGCGTCCGGCGCGACACGGCGGTGGCCACGGCCAGCAGCACCAGCAGCCACAGCAGGGCGAAGCCGAGGGTCGGGGCCACCGCCGCGCGGAAGCCGACCTCCGGCGTCGCGCCCAGGGCCTCGCCGATGTCCTCGACGATCGAATCGCCCAGGTCGATCCGGAAGGTGTGCCGGGCGCCGGCGGCGATCAGGGCCACCGCGACCAGCCACAGCAGGGCCGTCCGGGCGACGGCGGCGAGGAGTTCGCTCCCGCTCGCCACCGCGCGGTGGCGCAGCGGCCGCAGGAACATCCCGGCGATCGTCAGCGCGCCGGCCAGGGTCACCGACAGCGGCACGACGTTCAGTCCGCCGGCCGTACTGGCCACGAACCCGGCGTCGCCCGACAGTTCCACGGTGCCGCCGACGGCCGTGACGACGGTGGCGGCCAGGACGGCGAGGAAGGCCCCGCCGGGCAGCCCGCCCGCGCCCGCGGCCCACAGGCCCGGCGCGGCGACGGCGAACATGGCGGCCACTCCCGCGGCCACGGTGACGAGGGCGTCCCACCACGCGCGGACGCCGTGGTGCGCGGAGCCCGGCACGGGCCCCCGGGGCTGCGGCGGCTGACTCACACGGCCTCCGGACTCGTCAACGCTGGTCGGTACACGGCGGAGCGGGAGCGTCCCGGCGGACGCCGGCGCAAGCCGTGGAGCCCAACGTAAGCCCGGACGCGCCCGGTCACCTGTCGGGCGCCTGCGGCCGCGGTCTGCGTTTGCGGGGTGCACCGGTTTGCGACACACAATGAACGCCGGGGGCGCATGCACGGGGAGAGCAGGGTAAAGGTCTGTAATCGGCAAAAACGCCTCCAGCGTAGGAGTAGGGCCGTGTCGTCCGAACCACCGTCAGAGAACCACCCCACCGGCCCGCCGTCCGGGCCTCTGTCCGGCCCGGGCTCCGGCCAGGCCTCCGGCTCCGGCTCCGGCCGAGGGTCCGGATCCGGTTCCGGCTCCGGGGCCCGCCGGCCCGAAGAGCCCACCCGGGCGGACCGGCCCGGGCCGCCGACCGAGCCCGCGTACCCCTCCGGGCCGGGCGGGTCCGCCGGCCCGCCGGCACCGCCGCCGGGCGGGCACGGCACCCCGCCGGGCGGGCACGGCACCCCGCCGGGCGGGCACGGCACCCCGGGGTCCCCGGCCCCGGGCCCCGGGGGCGGCAAGCCCCCCTGGTGGAAATCCGGGCCGAAGATCGCGATCGCGGGAGGCGCCGTCGTCGTGGTGGCCGCACTCGCGATCTTCCTCCTGCGCCCGGACGGCGGCTCGGGCGAGGTCTTCCTGGAGTCCGCGTCCGCCGAAGGCAACGCCCCCTTCACCCGTTCGACGGCGAAGGAGCCCACCGCGGAGGCCACGGCCGAACCCACCCCCGCGGGCGGCGGTGGCGGCGGCACCCGGACCGTGCAGGGCTCGACCCCCGGCCTCTACGGCGGCACCCGCAACGTCGCCAGCTGCGACGTCGAACGCCAGATCAGCTACCTGACCGAGGACCAGGCCAAGGGCCGGGCCTTCGCGGAAGCGGCCGGCATCGAACAGAGCACCATCCCCGCCTACCTGCGCGGTCTGACCCCGCTGCAACTGCGCGCCGACACCCGCGTCACCAACCACGGCTACAAGGACGGCAAGGCCACCTCCTACCAGGCCGTCCTCCAGGCCGGCACGTCCGTCCTCGTCGACGGCAAGGGCGTGCCCCGGGTCCGCTGCGCCTGCGGCAACCCCCTCGGCCCGCCGACCGCCGTCAAGGGAACCCCCGAGCCCAAGGGGCAGGCGTGGGCCAACTACCGGAAGTCCGACGTCGTGGCGGTCGCCCCGGCCACCGTCGTCATCAAGGTCATCATCGTCTACGACCCGCACACCGGTGAGTGGTTCGAACGGCCCATCGGCGGCAAGGGCGAGAGCGACCGGCCCGTGCCCCGCCCCCACGACGGCGTATCACCCGGCACCTCGCGGTCCGTCGAGGAACAGCCCAGCAGCGCGCCCCCGTCCGTACCGCCCTCCTCCGACACCCCCTCGGAACCCACGGGGCCCACGGGGCCGACCGGCCCACCGGACCAGCCGACCGGGCAGGAACCCGCACCGGCGTACGGGCGACCGAACGCCGCCTCCACAGGAGGGACCCCATGAACCGGACGGCGCCCCGACACCGCCTCCGGCCGGTCTGAGAGCCCGGCCATGAGCGACCGGTCCACCGCCTCCCGGCGGCCCGCCGCCCGGCCCGCCGCCGGCCCCGCCGTCGGGGCCGGCCCGGCAGGCCGGGCGGCGGCGGTGCGCGCGGCGTGGGCCGCCCGGGCCCTGACGGCGGCGGCGGTCCTCTACAACGCCTGGGTGCTGGAGGCCGTCCTGCCCACAGGCCTGGACCCCCGCCACTCCTACGTCAGCGAGCTCTACGCAGCCGACCAGCCCTTCCACCTGCTCTTCGGCGGCGTCGAGATCCTCACCGCCCTGCTCGTCGCCACGGGCATCCTGGCGTGGCCGCCGGGCGCCCGCCTGCCGGGCGACCGCACGGCCACCGCCGGGCGCTGGGCGCTGGGCGTCTTCGCCCTGGCGTCCGTCGCGGACGTGATCGTGCCCATGCGCTGCGCGCCGTCGGTCAACCACGCCTGCGAGATGGTGAACCCCTGGCACACCGCCACCAGCGCGCTGGTCCACGCCGGCCTCTTCGTCTCCATGGGGCTGCTGGTCGCCGCGGCCGTGGCCCGCGGCGGGCGCACCCGGTGGCCGCCGCTCCGCCGCCGGGGCCCCTGGGTGCTGGCCGCCGCGCTGCTCACGGCACTGGCCACGGTGGGTCCGCTCTTCGGCCGGCCGGGCTGGCACGGCCTTCCGCAGCGCGCCCACCTGGTGCTCGTCGGGGTCTGGCTGGTGCTGCTCGCCGCGTCGCTGCGCGCGGAGCACCGCACGGCCCGGGAGTGAACCGGCCCCTCCCGCCGGGTGTCACCGGGCCGGCGCCGTCTCCAGGGCCGAGGTGATGGCCCGGGCGGCGTCGCGCAGCAGCTCCGTGGCCCGAGCGGCCGCGGCCCCGCCCGCGGGGTCCAGGGCGTGGGCCGGGCCGGTCAGGGACAGCGCGGCGGCGTACGAGACGGGCCCCGGGCAGGTGACGGCGGTGGCCAGCGAACCCGTGCCCGGCTCGCCGGTGTCCGCCGCGTAGACGCACCGCCCGTCGCACGGGGCGTCCAGTGCCCTGGCCAGGGCACTGGTGGCGGGGCGTATCTCGCCGGTGGCCAGCCGCTGCGGGGAGTTGTCGGGCCGGAAGACGTGGTGGACGATCTGCACGCCCTCGGGGTGGGCGACGGCGAGCTGGACGCTCATCCCGCTGCGCGCGGCCAGGGTGTCGGCCCAGGGCATGGCGGCGGAGCGCAGGGCGTTGCAGTCCGGCAGCGGTCCGCGGTCCGCCCGGGCGGACCGGAGCGGGCCGGCCAGGTGGAAGACGTCCGTGCCCGGGTCGCGCCGGACCAGCCCTTCCTCGCGGAGCCCGCCCAGGAGGGTGCGGGTGGTACGGGTGGGCAGGTGCAGGACGGTGGTCAGGTGGCGGACGGTGATGCCCTCGTCGGGGTGCTCGGCCAGCTGCCGCAGGACAGCGGCGGTGCGGCAGACGAATGCGGGGGACCGGTTCATGTGCGCGACGCTCCTTACGGTGACGGCCGGACGGACTGCGGGCCTCCGGGCTCGGTAACGCCGATGGCGATGCGGCGCCGCCCGGAACGCCCGCGACCCAGGCTAGGCACGCCCCGGCGGCATCCGGTGTCGTCCGATCGGGGGAACGGGAGGGGGAACGGGCTGTCGGGCGGGGTGCGGCGGCTTGGGGCGGTTCGCGGTCGTGGCCGGCGGACGTGTCCTCCGGGCCGCCGGTGTCCGGCGCGTGGACGCACCGCCGTTCGCGCCGGGTGACCAGCCGGGGCCCGCTGTCCGTCGGCCCGGGCCCGGCACGCCACGACGGAGGGCCGGGGGCGGGCGGGGACCGCGGCCGAGTGCGGGGCGTTCAGCCGGGGTACGGCGGCGTGGGGGCTGGCTTGAGCAGGTGGTGGGTGGTCGGTGAGTCCGCCGAGTCTGCTGGCCGGTTTGCCGTGTGGTCGCATTGCCCGTCGTGCGGGGTGTTCAGCCGGGGTGCGGCCGAGTGCGGGGCGGGTCTTGAACAGGTGGCGGGTGGTCGGTGAGCCTGCCGAGCCCGCTGGCTGGTTCGCCGTGTGGTCGCCCCGCTCGTCGTGCGGGGCATCCAGCTGAGGCGCGGCCGCTTATGGGGCGCGGGCTGGGCAGCCGGTGGTGGCCGGCGGACGTGTCCCCCCCCGGCTCATCGGTGTCCGCCGCGTGGAGACACCGCCCCGGCCGGGGCGCCCCGCGGGGAAACGCCCTGCCCGCAAGCCGCGTGCCGCAACGGGAGGGCCCGGGGGCGAACGCCCCCGGGCCCTCCCGTCACGCGGCGGCCGTCTCCCTCGCCGGTGTGTTCACCGGCAGCAGGCGGCTGACCAGGGCCAGCGCCAGGAACCAGCCGCCCAGGACCGCCCAGCCCCAGCCCCCGAGCTCCAGCAGGAAACCCATGGCCATCGGGCCCACGATCGTCGCCACGGTGAAGCCGAGGTTGAAGAACGCCAGATAACCCGCCCGCTGGTCGTCCGGCGTGCCCTCCACCGCCAGGCCCCAGCTCCCGGACGTGTGCCACAGCTCGCCGACCGTGAGCACCACCACCAGGGCGGCCAGCAGCACCGCCGCCGCCCAGCCCGGAATCCGGCCGCTGAGCGGGACGAGCAGGCACACCGCCGCCAGCACCACACCGGCCTTCACCAGCATCCGGCGGGCCGTGGGCGGCCGTTCCGACCCCTGGCTCATCCGCACCTGGAGAACGACGGCCAGCACGGTGTTGACCAGCAGCAGGAGCGAGGCCAGCCAGTGCGGCGCCCCCGTCTGCCCCACCAGCCACAGTGGCAACCCGATCGACAGGACGAAGGCGTGCATGCTCATCGCCCCGCTGATCGCGGTCAGGGCGACGAACCGCCGGTCGCGGACCACCGAACGGGCCTTGCGTTCCCGCGCGCCGCGCGCCACCGGGGTGTCCGGCAGCCGCCGGGCCAGCCACGCCGTCACCGCGAACGCCAGCACCGTGCCGCACAGCACGGCCCGGTACGCCGCCGGGGTGCCGACCGCGGCCGCCGCGGCCGCGGGCAGCGCCCCCAGGGCGTACCCGGCGTTGCGCAGCGCCCGGGTCGCGGCCAGCGCGGAGACGCGCTCCTGCTCGGTGTCCGTCATCTCCAGGACCAGTGCCTGGGTGACGGGCCCGGTCGCCCGGCTGATCAGGCCCGCCGCCGCGACCGCCGCCAGCGCGGTCACGAAGTCCCGCGCCAGCAGGATCGCGGCGAACGCCACCGCCCGGTAGGCGAAGAAGCTGATCAGGGCCCGGCGGGCGCCGATCCGGTCGGCGACGGCCCCCAGCGGCATCAGGCCGACGAGGGAGGCGACACCGGAGATCGACAGCACCAGGCCGGTGTCGGGCGTGCTCAGCCCCACGGCCTGGGTCAGGTACAGCGCGGAGAAGGCCAGGTACATGCCCAGCCCGAGGGCGTCGATGGAGATCGCCACGTACAGCCGCCGGATCGGCCCCGACGCCCGGAAGGGGCGGACCGAGTCGAGCGCGGCCTCCCGCAGCCGGCTCAGCGGCGAGGGCGGGCCCTGGGTCGTCGGGCTCATGCCGTGTGCTCCACTCGTGCCGTATCCGAGCCGCTCGGGGAGTTGCGGTGCCGGACCAGGCTCGCCGGCGCCCGCACCCGGCTGTTGGCCGGCAGGTCGGTCGTCACCAGGGCGTGCGCGCCGATGAGGCAGTCGTCGCCGATGTGCACCGGCCCGAGCACGGAGGCGTTGGTGCCCACCACCACCCGGTCCCCGAGCGTGGGGTGCCGGCGCTCGCCGGGCGGCCGGCGGCGGTCCCGCCACCAGCCCATCGCCCCGATGGTGACCTGGTGGTAGAGCGTGACGTCGTCGCCGATGACGGCGTCCTCACCGATGACCACGGCGGCGGCGTGGTCGATGAACAGCCGCCGCCCGATGCGCGCGCCGGGGTGGATCTCGACCCCGCCCGACAGCGCCCGCCCCACCAGACACACCGCGCGCGCCGCGATGCGGTGGTCGGCGACGTACATCCGGTGGGCGGCCCGGTGCAGCCACAGGGCCGGCAGGTACGGGGCGAGCAGCGCTTCGTACGGCTTGCGCACGGACGGGTCGCGCTCGGCGACCACCCGGAGGTCCTCCCGCATCCGGCGGACGGCGGCGAGCCACCCGGGGGCGCTCACAGCACCGCTTCCGTGACGTCCGCGCGCATGGCACGGGTGAAGGCGTGCAGCTGGTCGGCCAGCGTGACGCACCGGCTGTCGATGGCCTCGGCCGCGTCGAGGGAGCGCCGCTCGCCGAAGTCCGCGGCCACCGTGCTGACCTGGGTGGGCACCGTCCAGCCGCCGAGGGCCTTGACGACCTGGCGCAGCTGTTCGCAGGCGTTGCCGGAACCGCGCGGCCCGCCGGCGTTGGCGACCAGCCCGACCGCCTTGCCCTCGAACGCGTCGTGCGGCAGGTGGTCCAGGGCGCTCTTGAGCAGCCCGGAGTACCCGGCGTGGTGCACGGGCGTGCCCAGGACCACCGCGTCGCAGGCGCGGGCGGTGGCGATGAACTCCCGGGCCGCGGGGTGCGGGTGCGGCTCGCTGCTCCAGTAGTGGTCCGGGTGGCTCTGCGGGAGCGGGCTCTCGGCGAGGTCCATCAGGGTGATGTCGAAGCCCCGGGCCTCCAGGAGGTGGGCGACGTGGCGGACCAGGGCCGCGGTGTGCGAACCGCGGCTGGGGCTCCCGGCGATGCACAGGGCCTTCATCGCGCCGTCACCCCGGCTCCCTCGTCGTCCTGGTAGCGGACGGTGGTGTGGGCGCGGATGAACTCCATGCGCTCGCGCACCTGCTGCTCGTCGGCGCCGGTGACGACGTACGTGGCCAGGCTTCCGCCGGCCAGTCCGATCGGGGTGAACCGGCTGCCGGGCGCGGCGGCGACGCGGCGCTCGACCAGCCACTCCCGCGGCACCTCGGCGTCGTCGACGCCCGCCACGACGCCGGGGCGCCCGTAGAGCATCAGGAAGCCGCCGGCGCTCTCGCGCCGCTCGAAGCCGGTCGTGGGCCGTTCCCCGAGGGCGAGGCGGACCATCGCCTCGTTGAGGTTGATGCCGGTGACGGCCTGGAACATCGGGATGATGCCGCCGCCCCCGGCCCGGCAGGCGACCTCGTTGAACAGCAGCCGGCCGTCGTCGAGGAGGAACGCCTCCAGGTGCAGCACCTGGTCCCGCACGGCGAACGCCTCGATCACCTGCCGGGTCAGCTCCTCGGCCCGGGCGCGCACCGCGGGGTCGCCGACCGTGACCGACGAGAGCGGCTCGGCGGTCAGGTGGGAGAGCGTGGAGGACAGGTAGCGCGAGGTCACCGTCGCCATCGGCTCGCCGCCGTGGACGACGGCATCGATGTGCAGCATGGGCGCGTCGATGAACTGCTCGGCCTGATAGCCGGTCAGGTCGGTGTCGGGGTCCGCGTCCAGGGACCGCAGCTCCCCGGCGGAGCCGACGATCCACACCCCGGCCGAGCCGGAGCCGTCCCGGGGCTTGAGGACGATCTTCCCGTGCTTCTCCAGCAGCGGCCGGGCCTGCTCGGCGGTGTCCACGGCCGCCCAGTCGGCGACGGGCAGGCCGTGCCGCTCGGCGGTGCGCTTCATCGTCGGCTTGTCCCGGAAGGGTGCCACCCGGCTCACCGGGTCCCCGGCGACGCGCAGCCGCTCCCGCAGCCGGGCGCCGGGCAGGAGCAGGGCCTCGGTGAACACCAGGACGCGGTCGATGCCGTGGCGGCGGTGCACGGTCTCCACGAGGCCGTCGCGCAGGTCGTGGTCGTTGATGTCCAGGGCCAGGACCTCGGCGCACTCGCCGGGCCGCGCCTGCCCGGCCACCTCGGGGCGGGTGACGAGCGTGACCCGGTAGCGGTCGGGGTCCAGGGCGGGGGCGCCGTCCGGCATGCGGTACGCGTCGTAGCCGATGCGGTCGATGAACAGGACGTGCTCCGGGTCGGCCGGCCGTAGCTCGATGGCCAGGGCCGTCTCGACGGCGGTGACGTTGGCCAGGCAGGTCTCCACGTCCTCGCCGGTGACGAGCATCGACAGCAGGTGCGGGAACCGCCCGGGGTCCACCACGGCGCCCGCGGCGAACCGCATCGAGACGTAGCCCAGGCAGCCGAAGCGCTCGCGCACCTCGGCGAGGTCGGCGATGTGGCCGATGCGCATCGGCCGGTCGGGCCCGGGGATCGTGCGGACGCACACCGCCCGGAGCGGGTTCGCCTGCGGCGACACGGGCAGCCCGGCCGTGATGCGCAGGATGGAGGCCACGATGTCGTGGTCGCTGGCGGTGCCGAATATCTGGCCCATGGGCCCGCCGAGGCGGGCGTTGACCTCGATGCACCGGGGCCCGTCCGGCGTCAGCTTGACCTCGGTGTGCACGGCGCCGTCCCGCAGCCCGAGCGCCCGGATCGCCGCGCCGGCGTGCTCGGTGACGGCGTCCTGCCGGGCGGGGGAGAGCGCGGAGGGGAAGACGTGCCCCTCCTCGGTGTAGCCGTGCCGCAGCGCCAGCTTGTCGACGATGCCCAGGTGGTGCACCTCGCCGTCCTGCACCAGGCTCTCCACGCTGACGTAGTCCGCGTAGCGGTCGTCGGCGTGCCAGCCCTCGCCGCCGACGAGCAGCTCCTCCAGGAGGTACACGTCCTCCTTGATCAGGAACGGGGAGCGGGCGGCCGCGGCCACCGCGGCGTCGTACGCCTCCTGGAGCTCCTCCTTGGAGGTCACCTTGCGCACCTGCATGCTGGCGGCGCCGTAGGCGGGCTTGAACACCGCCGGGAAGCCGACCTCGGCCGCGGCGGGCGCGAGGTCGGCGGCGGTGCGGACGGCGTGGAAGCGCATGCCCAGCACCCCGCCGTCCCGCAGGGCGGTGCGCTGCAGCAGCTTGTTCTGCGCGGCCCGCACCGCCTCCGGGGGGTTGCCGGGCAGGCCCAGCTCGGCGGCGAGGTCGGCCTGGGGCTGGATGAGCAGCTCGGAGAAGGTCGCGATGCCGTCGAGCGGGGACTCCCCGTGGATCTCCCGCACGGCCCGGTACGCCTCGTCCAGGTCCGCGCAGTCCCGCCACGTCCCGGTGAAGCGTTCCTCCCACGTCGCGCGGACGGCGGAGACGTCGAGCGGGCCCCAGGCGTGGAGGTATACGACGCTGAGCCGGCCGGTGACCGTGGCGGCCGGGCCGAGGGCGTTGTCGAGGGTGAGGCCGCCGGCTCCGGCGAGGATCAGGATATGGGGGTGGTCCGAGGGCGCCTGAGGCATCGGGACCTCCTTCCGGGAGTTACGGGTAACGGGTGGGTCAGGTGGCCCCGGGTCGGTCAGGTGGCGGCGTCGGCGGTCACGCGCACCACCGCGCGGGCGAGCGCCGCCTCGGCCGCTCCGGTGACGGCGGCGGCGGACGGGCCGGCCGCGATGAGGAAGCCGAGCCGGTCCCCGTTGGCGCGGGCGGGGCCCACCCGCTGCCCCACCGCCGTGTCCACCAGGACCTCGGCCACCCCGGGGCTGCGGCGCACCCCTTCGACGTCGAGCGCGGCCAGGACCCCGGGCCGCGGGGCGGTGATCGCCCGGATGCAGGCCACCCCGCCGGCCGCGGAGGGCGCCGGGGAGCCGCCGACGGCCAGGTCGACGACGTCGTGGTACACGTTGCGGCCCAGGACGAGGTTCATCATCTCCGGCACGTAGCCGCCGACCAGCCGGCCGTTGATCTCGATGATCTGCGGCCCGTCGGGGCCGAGGACCAGCTCGGTGTGCGTGTGCGAGCGCCGCACCCCGACGGCGTCCAGCGCCGCAGCGCACACCCGCTCCACCTCCGCCAGCAGGTCCGGTTCCAGTTCGGCGGGGAAGCAGCCGCCGAGTTCGACGGGGTGCGGGGGAGGCGCGAGCACCCGGTCGGTGCAGCCGTACGCCCGGTGCTCGCCGTCCACGGTGAGCATCTCGCAGCTGACGACCGGGCCCTGGACGTAGGACTCCACCAGGACGGCGCCGGAGCTGGCCACCGAGCGGCCGTAGCCGCGCGTCGCCGTGATGGCCTCCGCCAGCTCGGCGACCTGCGCGGCGGTGCGGGCCACGCCGACCCCGAGGGAGCCGAAGCCGTCGGCCGGCTTGACGACGACCGGGTAGCCCAGGCCGTCCGCCGCGGCCACGGCCTCCTCGGCGGTGGCCGCGGCGGCGAACCCCGGCTGCGGCACCCCGGCCCGCGCCAGCAGCGTCCGCACCTCGTGCTTGTCGCGCAGCCGCGCGGTGACCTCGGGCCGCTCGTGGCGGAGGCCGAGCCGTTCGGCGACCTCCGCCGTGGCGCGTACGTGGCCCTCGCTGAGGGTCGTCATGCCGTGCACGGGGGACTGCCGGTGGACCGGTTCGAGCGCCGCGAAGAGGGCGCCGGGGTCCGCGGTGGCGACGGAGGTGATCACCCGGGTGGCCGTCGCCAGCGCCGCCTCGGCGCCGTCCGAGCGCAGGTAGGGGCCGAGGGAATGGGCCACGAACGTCACCTCGTGCCCCAGCCCGGCGGCCGCACGGAGGATCTCGAAGCCGGCGGTCGGCTTGGATTCGACCACGACCAGGTGGGCCATGTCAGTTCTCCTGGCTCCGGGCGAGAACGAGCAGGTACGTCCAGTCCGGGCGGCCGCGCTGCACCCGGCGGGTGCTGACAACGGCGAAGCCGGACTCCGCGAGCAGGGTGTCGGCCTCCTCGGCGGTGAACTCCCGGGACAGGCGCCCGTCGTGGGCCTCGTGCAGCTTGCCCTCGGACTCCTCCTCGGCCCGGGCGAACAAGCTCACGGCCAGCAGGCCGCCGGGTCGCAGCTGACGGCGGAGCGTCGCCAGGTAGGCGGGGTAGTCCTGCGGGAGCTGGTGGTGGAGCACGCCGTTGTCCAGGACCGCGTCGAAGCGCTCGTCGTCGGCGAGGTCGCGCACGTCGCCCGCGACGAAGCGGACCTGCTCGCTCCAGCGGGCGGCGACCTCGTCCCACTCGGGGAGGCGGACCAGGTCCACGGCCACGACGCGGTGGCCGAGCCCGAGCAGGGTCTCGGTGTCCCGGCCGCGGCCGACGCCGACCTCCAGGACGCGGCCGGGCTCGCCGAGCCCGTCGTGCAGGAGCGGGACGAGGTGCTGCATGGCCTCCTCGGTCGTCCAGGAGTCCCTGCCGCTGTCGTACAGCGCCTTGAAGGACCGCTGGAGGGTCTCCTGGTAACCGGGGGTGTCGATGGTGTCGGTCATCGGCCGATCCGCTCCCATTCTTCTGGTGTTCCGGCGTCCGGGAAGACCGTGACCACCGTGGCTGAGGAGGGCAGCGACGCGGCGATCTCCTTGGCGGTCAGCCAGTTGGCCGCCGCGGAGCTGCCGATGCGCGTGCCCGTGAGCTCGTGGAACTCCGCCATGACCTCCAGGCAGCGGGGGTAGGACACCGTGTGGTGTTCGACCTCGCTGTCGTGGAGGGTGACGAAGGGCTGCTTGAGGCCGTCGCCCATGCCGCCGGAGCCCGCGTACTTGGGGAGTCCGTTGGGCGGCAGGGGGCTGCCGTAGGGCAGTTCGGCGGGCGTGACGCCGATGGCGCGCACGCCGGGGTGCCGCTCGCGCAGGGCCCGCAGCACGCCGATGAGGGTGCCGCCGGTGCCGATGGAGGCGACCCAGGCGTCCGGGGTCCGGCCGTCGAGCTGCGCGACGATCTCCGCCCCGGTGGAGTGCTGGTGGAAGAGCAGGTTGGCGGTGTTGCGGTGCTGGTACAGCAGGGTCCAGTCCGGCTCCTCCTCCGCGGTGCGCAGGGCGGTGCGGACGACTTCGAGGAAGCCCAGCTCCTTGTCGACGAGGTCGACGAGGGCGCCGCGCTCGGCGAGGGTGTCCAGCAGGCTGCGCGGGCTGGCCGAGGAGAGCACGAAGCGGGCGGTGATGCCGAGCTCGGCGCAGAGCCGGGACAGGGCGCGCGCCAGGTTCCCGCCGGAGTACTCCAGCACCCGGAGCTCCTCCAGGGGCCGGTCGCCGTGCTGGTGCAGCGCGCTGCCGAGCAGCGCGTAGGCGACGCGGTCCTTGACGGAGCCCTCGGGGTTGCCCGCCTCGGACTTGGCGAGGATCGTCGCTCCGCCGTCGGGGCCGGGGACGGGGATCAGCGGAGTGTCGCCCAGCTGTCGCGCGAACCGGCCGTAGGCGGGGTGGCGCTGGTGGAGGGCGTCGTGATCCACGGGGTCCGCGGAGAGTCCGGCGGGTCGGTAGGGCGCGTCGAACGGCTCTACGGATCGGATGAGTGTCATGGTGTCTCCGCAGGTCAAAGCCCAGGGTGGTGGGGCTCGGGGTGGCGGCGGAAAGCGCTGCCGGTAGCGGTCGGGCTGGCAGGGGGCGCCGGCGGGGCGGGTCCTGTGGGACGTTCCCGGGCGCGGCGGTACGGGCGCATCAGGGACGCGGGCCGCCGGGATCGCCGGGCGCCCACCGCCGCCCGAGGCTCAGCGGAATGCGGATCGGTGCCGGGGAATCACCGGCCGGCACCGGCCTGCGGTATTCCCGGATTCCTGATGCGTGGTCAGCCCCCAAGAATTCATGGAGTTTCGATGCGCAGCGCGACACATGTCCGACTATCGGACGTGTGTCAACGCATGGCGAATCTAACGGATTCGGCAGATGCGCAGCCCTTGCGTGTGTCCCAAGTCACAGGGCCGGCGGCGGCGGGAAATGGCGTGAATTCCCCTGACCGGCACGGCCGGAGAAGGCGACGGCGCCCCGCGTCGGCCCGCAGGGGTGCAGGCGCGCAGGTGGGGACGCGGGTGCCGCGCGGGGCCGGTCGGGCCGAAGGGGCCCGGAACGACCGGGCGGGAGGCTTCTTTGAGCGGTTTTACCCGGGCGTGGTGAGATGGTTTTCCGCCAACAATTGATCGCGGGTAACACCCGGCCGCCCCGGTCGCGCGCCGCGAAGTCCGCGCTGTACGGGTGTATTACCGGTTCCGGTGGGCGGCGGCCGCGACCCCTCGGGCAGCGCCCCGGAGCCGATCGCCGACCGCCGGAATGCGGTACCGCGGGCGCCCAGTGAGACGGACGTGGCGATCACGGGGGCCGGGCAGGCGGTTTCCGCCGTGGCGGCTGACGGTGACGGGGTGCGCGCTAGTACGGTGAGCCGTGCGGCACCGCGGCGCGCCGTCATGCCGCCGGGCCGGGAACGCATGCGTCACGCGCGTCCGTGCGTGCGGCGCACCGCGGGAGGCAACGCGCGCCACCTCCCAGGGGTTTCGCAGTATTTCCGGTGATGGAGGGAACCATCAGCTACGGAAGTCAATCTCCGAGTCCGAAGACGTACGAGTGTGCGGACAACCCGAACGCAGGGGGCGGTAAATGACACAGAGAGTCGTGCAGCGGCGGTCGCGAAGCGTGCGGCACGCCGCCGCGGGGTCGGCGATGGCACTGGTGGCCGGGCTCGCGCTGGTCGCGGGGACGGCGGGGCAGGCGACCGCCATACCGGCCGCCGCCGGCGCGAAGGCGGCGGAGAGCTGCGACTCCGGGCGGAACACGGCGGCGTCCGCGGCCGCCGACACCGCGCGCACCGATGCCCCGGCGCGGGCCACGGCCGGGACCACCGCGCAGAAGCTCTCCTACCACCTCCCGGCGCAGGCCCCCATCGGCCTGTGGACGCAGTCCTCCCTCACCCTGCGCGCACCGGTCTCCAAGGGCACCGTGCGCCTGGACGTCAGCAGCCGGGGCTTCGGCACCGACTCCCTGCTGGTGCAGCGCTACGTCCCCGAGACCCGCCGCTGGACCGACCTGAAGTCCGACACCTCCGGCGGCCCCGGGCACGGCGTCTTCACCTTCCCCCTCACCGCCGCCGCGAGCGCCGCCCGCCCCCACACCGTGGCCCTGCGGCTCCAGGACCTCGACCGGCCGGGCACGTTCACCGTCACCGCGTCCGTCGACGACGGCAAGGGCCGCACGCACCGCGCCGCCGCCCGGCACTCCACCGCCACCCGGCCCACCGTCTCCGTCAGCGGCTGGCGCACCGCCACCGCCCTCACCCGCGGCGGCCCGGCGCAGCCCTTCACCGTCACGGTGAAGAACACCACCGACCGGGCCTACCCCGCCCTCAATGCCTCCTACTTCGCCTTCGGCGAGGGCAAGGGCCACGCCCTCGCGCCCAAGGACCTGAAGCTGGAGCAGTACCGGCCCGGCGCCGGCTGGAAACGCGTCCCGCTCGTCGCCGGGGGCTGCGACCCCGGCATGAGCGCGGCGCTGCACCCCGCCGCGAAGGCGCCGCTCGCCCCCGGCGCGACCGCGGTGTACACCCTGCGGGTGGCCGTCGCCTCCTCCGCGCCGCGCGAGGTGACCTCCGCGGACGCGGGCGTCTCGGTCGGCAACGCCGACGTGTCGTTCTTCTCCCGGGAGCTGCCCTTCACCCTCAAGGGAGGGAAGTAGCCGGGACCCGGCGCGCAGCGGGGCGGCAGGCGGATGCCTGCCGCCCCGCGGGCGTCACCAGGACTCCGGCCCGCCCTGCGTCCGGTCGAAGGCCGCCCACCGCGTAAGGGCGAACTTCGATCCCTCGCGGCGCACTTCGGCCGCACCGTGGCCCGGCAGGTGCGCCGGCAGCACCAGCGCGCCCGTGTCGGCGGCCTCCTCCAGGATCCGGCGCCGGGAGCGGGTGGCCTGCTCCTGGTCCTCGCTCAGGCAGGTGTCGCAGTCGGGCTCGGCTATCTGCAGCGGGCTGTGCACCAGGTCGCCGATGAACAGCGCCCGGTCCGTCCCCGACGCCAGCCGCACGACGGACGAGCCCGGGGTGTGCCCGGGGGCGAGCTCCAGGGCGAGGTGGGAGTCGATGCGGTAGGAGTCCTTCCACAGCTGCACCTGGCCCGCCCGGTGCACCGGCGCGACGCTGTCCTCGAACATGTCCCCGCCCGCCCGCGCCACGGTGACGTCACCGAGGACACCGCGCTGGACGTGCCGGTTGGCCGGGTTCCAGTAGTCGAAGTCGGCCTTGGCGATGAGGTACGTGGCGTTGGGGAACGTCGGCACCCACTCACCGTCCACCAGACGGGTGTTCCAGCCCACGTGGTCCGAGTGCACATGGGTGTTCACCACGACGTCCACGTCCTCGGGGCGGACCCCGGCGGCGGCCAGCCGGTCCAGGAAGCCGCTGCGCAGGTGGGACCAGACCGGCATGTTCGGGCGCTCCTTGTCGTCACCCACCCCGGTGTCGATCAGGATCGTCCGGCCCTCGCTGCGCAGCACCCACGTCTGCACGTTGGCCACCAGCTCGTCCGTCTCCGGAACCCAGAAGTCCGGCGTCAGCCAGGAAGCGTTCTCCTTCCACATCTGTGGAGTGCTCGAAGGGAAGATGGCGGAGGTCGGAGCGACCGGCGCGTGCCATTCCACGACGCGGGTGATGTCCACCGCGCCCAAAGTGATCGTCTGCATGCCTCGACGCTAGGCAATCGCGGCGAGACGGCCAATAGTCCGTCGTGCTCGTTCTATACGTCATCGTCTCGCCGGGCCTCCCGGCGGACCGCCGGACGGGCCCGCTCATACTCGACCCATGGACGTTCTCAGCGATGCCGTCGCCGCCCTGCGCAGCGGACGGCCCTACTCGGCCCTGACCGACCGTCAGGGATCTTGGCGCACCGACCTGCGGCCCTTCGCCGGCGCCGGCTTCCACGTCGTCCTGCACGGGAACTGCCGGCTCCTGCCGGCCGGCGGCGGCGAACCGCTGACGCTCACGGAGGGCGACGCGGTGTTCCTGCCGCACGGCACGGCCCACGCCCTGACCGGCACCACCACCGCCGAGCCCACCGTGCTGCTGTGCGGCGCCTACCGGCTGGACCAGAGCCGGGCCCACCCCCTGCTGGCGGACTTCCCCGAGGTCATCCACCTGCCGGCCCGCCCCGGCGGCCACCCGTCGCTCCGCTCGGCCATCACCCTGCTCGGCGACGAACTCCGCACCCCCGGAGCCGGCGCGGCCACCACACTGCCCGCGCTCCTGGAACTGCTCCTCGTCTACCTGGTGCGCGCCTGGTACGAGGAGCGGTCCGCCCGGCCGGGCACCGGCTGGTGCCGAGCCCTCGCCGACCCGGCCGTGGGCGCCGCGCTGCACGCCCTCCACGACGACCCGGCGCGACCGTGGACGGTGGAATCCCTCGCCCTGCGGGCGGGCCTGTCCCGGGCCGCGTTCGCCCGCCGGTTCACCTCCCTGGTCGGCCGGCCGCCGCTGACCTACCTCACCTGGTGGCGGCTGACCCTCGCGGCCAGGATCCTGCGGGAATCCGAGGCCCCGCTCGCCGCGGTCGCCCAGCGCGTCGGCTACACCTCGCAGTTCGCCTTCGCCCACGCCTTCAAACGCGAATACGGCATCCCCGCGGGCCGCTACCGCACCGAACGCCGCGACGACCACCGGAGCATCAGCGACTGGGAGATGTCCACGACGGCCGTGCCCGCCTGACGGCGCGCCGCCCTCACCGCTCCCGGCACACCGCCAGCAGGGCCGCGTCGTCACAGAGCTCGCCGCCCGCGTACGCCAGGAGATCGGCCACGATCCGGTCCAGCAGCACGGGCGGCGCCGCCTCCGGCATCCGGGCCAGCCGCTCCGCCAGCGGGTAGAAGCGCCCGGCCCGGTCCCGGGCCTCCGTCACCCCGTCGGTGTACAACAGCAGGAGATCACCCGGCTCGAAAGGGAACGGCCGGCCGCGGTAGGCGTCGCCGACCATGCCCAGCAGCGCCAGCGGCGGCTGGGGGACGGGCGTCTCCACCTCCGTGACCGTACCGGCCCGCCACAGCAGCGGCGGCAGGTGACCGCAGTTGACCAGCTCGGCCGGGCCCCCGGACGCCGGCACCCCCACCAGCGCGGCCGTCACGAACTCCTCGCCGGGCCGGCGCCGGACCACGGCCGCGTCCAGACGCCGCGCCACGACGGCCAGATCGGGCTCGACCTGGGCCGCCTCCCGGAACGTGCCGAGCACGTCGGCCGCCGTCTCGATGGCGGCCAGGCCCTTGCCCCGCACGTCGCCGATGAGCAGCCGCGTCCCGAACGGGGTGGCCAGTGCCTCGTAGAGGTCGCCGCCCACCCGCGCCTCCGCGGCCGCGGCCAGGTACCGCACCGCCGTCCGCAGCGGCCCGATCCGCTCCGGCGGCGGGCGCAGCAGCGTCCGCTGCGCCGCCTCGGCGACCGAGCGGGACTGCAGCAGCTGGCGCTCCCGCGTCGCGACCAGGACGACGTTGGCGGTGCTCACACAGGTGATGGCCAGCACGGTAAAACCCGACGTCATGTGGACGGAGACGGGCACCCCCGGATCAAACAGCGCGAGCAGCGGGACGAGCCCCATGGCCGACAGGCCCGCCAGCATCGGCACCCGGGCCCGCCGGGTGCCGATGCTGGCGAGCACGGGCGCGGTGGCGAGAACCGGGGACAGCGTCCACTCGGGGTTCGTCGCCAGATCCAGCGTGACCGCCATCGCGAGCAGCACGTAGGCGGCCACGACGAGGCGGCGTGCGAGACGGGGGAGACGCGGGGCCTGCGGCGGCCCGTCCCCGTCCGGGGCGTGGGTCATGACTGGCCACCCTAGGGCGTGGCCGCGAGGTCGCGCGGTACGCCCGGAGGGCGTGGCGCGCGGCGGAGGACCGCCCTCGTGCCGGCGTACCCGGGTGGGCCCGGCACAGCGGCGAGCTCCCCGGCGGGCGCCGTGGGCCGGACAGGACTGTGCGGACACGCCCTGGGAGGCCCGGGCCGTGGCGCGGCGTCCCCTCACCGGGCCCGGTCGCGGGCCCGGCCGGGCTGTCGCGCGGGCGCCTTTCCGGCGCTCGCCGCCCGCCCCCCGTGCCCTCGTACGCCCTCGTGTCAGGCGGGTCGAAAAGCCCCCGCAGGCCCCATCCTTGGGTCACGTGAGGACCGCCGTTGTCGCCGAGCCGTTCCCGGGGACGGCGCGCGCCCGCCTGCCCGAGACACACCTCTCCGGCCGGCGGACGGGCCCCGGCCCGGGTGTCACCGTGGCCGCGCCGGAACTCCGCGCCCCTACCGGATGCGGCCGGGGCGCCGGGCTGCCAGGCTGCCAGGGCCGCGGCGCGCGGCCTTGCCGGGGCGGGGGCCGGTGGGCCGGCGGCGGGCCCTTCGCCGTCGCCGCTGAGCGGTCGCGCGGCTGGTTGCGTGATCTCGACGAGCGCTGCGTCTCCACCGCGCCGTTTCTGGTTCCGGGCCCCGGGGGTGGGCCGGTGTGCGGACGTGTCGTCAAGGGGGGCCGATGACTGCCGGGCTCTTCCTGGTCGCCGTCCACGGCGTCGCTCCCGCCACCGCCGGACAGACCTGCGGCTGGTTGCGCGATCTGGACGAGCGCGTCCCCGTCGCGCCGTTTCTGGTTCCGGGCCCCGGGGGCGGGCTGGTGTGCGGACGTGTCGTCAAGGGGGGCCGATGACTGCCGGGCTCTTTCTCGTCGCCGTCCACGGCGTCGCTCCCGCCACCGCCGAGCAGACCTGCGGCTGGCTGCGCGATCTCGACGAGCGCCGCGTTCCCGCCACCCTGCTGCTGGTGCCCGACCCCCGGCACGGCCCCTGCCTGCGTCACGACCCCGGCCTCGTCGACGCCCTGCGCCGCGCCGAAGCCCGCGGCCACGAGCTCGCCCTGCACGGCTTCGAACGCCGGGGCGCCACCGGCTGCGCCGCCCACCACCGGTGGGCGGACGCCCTCCTGGCCCGCGGCTGCGCCGAGTTCCGCGCCGTCGACCGGACCGCGGCCCTGCACCGCCTGACCCGCGGGCTCGCCGCGCTCGCCACTCTCGGGATCGCCCCGGCCGGCTTCGTGCCACCGGGCCGCCCGGCCTCCCCGGGCACCTTCGCGGCCCTGCACGAACTCGGCCTCGACTACACCACCGGCCCTCTGGCCGTGCACGACCTGATCAGCGGGGCCCGCCACCGGGCGCCGGTGCTGTCCCACCGGCCCGGCGGCGCCGGTGAACGGACCGGCGCCCGGCTGACGCGCGCCGCCGCCGGCCACTGGGCGCGCCGCGGGCGGCCGTTCCGGATCGCCCTGCGCGCGGACGACCTGTCCCGCGAGGGCCTGCGGGAGAGCACGCTCGCGGCGCTCGACGCGGCCCTCGCCGCCGGCGCCCGCCCGTGCACGTACGCCGGCTTCGTGCGCGAGCGGCGGGGGAGCGGATGAGGGTGGCCGGCCGGCTCACCGGCCGGGCCGTGCGCACGAGCGGCACCGGGGCGGCGGCCCGTAACGGGAGTCAGGCGAGGTCGTCCCAGGTGATGACGGGGCTCGCCGCCCGCAGACTGAAATCCACCGGTGCGTTGCGCACGGGCCACTTCAGCCGCAGCCAGCTCGGGACCGTCGCCGAAATCCCGTCGTCGCCCGCGAGGTGCCAGAAGGTGTTGGAGTCCTGCCGCGCGAAGTACGGGCAGAACAGGGAGATCACCAAGGTCACCCGCCGCCCCCGCGTCACCGGCGTGACCGCGTGGAAGATCCGGCTGCCGTGGAGGAACAGCGTCGCCCCGCGGTCCCCGCACGGCGCCTCACGGAGGCGGGGATCGCCCGCCCGCACGCCGGTGAACTCGTCCGTGCGCCCCTGAAAGTAGGTGAACCGCCCGCCCTCGTAGTCGTCGTAGCCGCTGAGCTGGACCGTGAAGACGTAGTCCATCCCGTCACGGTGCCAGCGCACGATCTCCGGACCGCCCCGCCCGTTGCTGTAGTTGATCTGCGCCGTCGGCACCCGCAGGGGGTGGGGGATCAGGGGCACCCCCACCAGACGCGAGCAGGTCAGCAGGAAGCCCCGGTCGCGGATCATGTTGTTGATGAAAGGGGACAGCAGATCGGCGCTGCGCACCCGGCGCGTGGCGATGAAGCGCGTGCGCTGCGCGGCCCCTTCCAGTTGCTCGCACACCTCGGTGAGGCGGCCCAGGCCCTCCTCGGTCAGCAGGCGGAACGGGCCGACGACGGCGGTGTCGTCCGTCCTGCCGCGCCAGGTGCTCAGCTCCCGGGCGGTGTAGCCGAACTCTTGCAGGGCCACGCGCGCCCCGGTGGCGTCCCGGTCGATGAAGTCGCTGCGCCAGCGCGGTTCCGCGGGCAGCCTCGCCCCACGCCGCGGGGTGTGGGCCCGCAGGGCGTGGAAGACCTGCTGGAAGCCGGTCGGGGTTCTCGGGAGGTCCAGAGCGCTTGCCGTCGGCATGAGCCGTCTCCTTCGATGGAGGACGCTTCCAGGCGTATCCAACGCCCGGCCCCGGGCTCTCACAAGGCCCGGATCCCGCCAGTGGAAGCGGCCCGGCGCGGTCGCTCCAGGGCGCCGGCCGGAGCCTCAGGAGTTGCCGGAAAAACACTGATATGTAGCATTTTGAAGGAACGGGCAGATGGTGCGTTCAAGTCCACCCGGCTCCACCGCGGGGCCGTAGCTCAATGCAGAGCGGCCCGTTCACCCCATCCCCCTACGGACGTGGTGCGACGGATGCGGATCGCGGCAGGCCCGCTGGACTGGTCCCTGGTGAGCGGGTGGATCCCGCTCACCCTGCTGGTCGTGGGCCTGGGCGCGCTGGCGGCGCTCCTCTTCTCCCGGCAGCGCCGGTGGTGGATCCGCTGGGCGCCCGCCGCCGTGGTCCTGGCCGCACTGATCACCTGGCTGCTGCGGACGGCCGTGGACGACTGGCTGGAGCTCTTCCCCGACCCCCTGCCCACCGACGTGGTGCTCTGGGCGGGCGTCGCCGTGCTGGGGCTGTGCCTCGCCGCGTTCCGCATCCCCCTGCTCCGCCCCCGGCTGTGGCTCCCGGCCGCGCTGGCCGGGCTCCTCGTCCTCCTCCTCGGCGCCTCGCAGATCAACCGCCACTTCGACCAGTACCCGACGGCCCGCACCGCCGTGAACACCTGGCTGCAGAAGAGAACGAGCCTGGCCGACGCCACCGGGCGCCGGGAGCCCGCCCTGCGGGTGCCCCCGGGCAAGGCCGTCTCGGAGGTGTGGCGGCCCCCGGCGGGGCTCCCCGGGGACGGCACCCTCTCCGAGGTGTCCGTCCCCGGCACCACGTCCGGCTTCAAGGCCCGGGGCGCGTACGTCTACCTGCCGCCCGCCTACCGGGCCTCCCCCCGCCCCCTCCTGCCCGTCATCGTCCTGATGGCCGGCCAGCCGGGATCACCCGACGACTGGATCAACTCCGGCCGCCTCCTCGACATGATGAACTCCTTCGCCGCCGACCACCGGGGGCTCGCCCCCGCGGTCGTCGTCGTCGACCCGCTCGGTTCGCAGTTCGCCAACACGCTCTGCCTCGACTCGAAACTGGGCAACGTCCAGACCTACCTCGCCACGGACGTCCCCCACTGGATCCGCACCCACCTCCAGGTCGCCACCGACCGCACGTCCTGGATCATCTCGGGCATCTCCTTCGGCGGCACCTGCTCCCTTCAGCTCGGCGTCAACGCCCCCGGCGTCTACGGCATCGTCAACGACATCTCCGGCCAGGAAGCCCCCACCCTCGGCAGCCGGCAGAAGACCGTCGACAAGGCGTTCGGCGGCGACGCCGCGGCCTTCGCCGAGGTCAACCCCCTCGACGTGATGGCACGGCAGCAGTTCCCCGACACCAAAGCCGCGTTCATCGCGGGCAGCGGGGACAGCACCTACGGCCCCCAGCAGCGCAAGGTCTACGAAGCCGCCGTCAAGGCCGGCATGCGGGCCCGGTGGGTGGAGCTCCCCGGCGGCCACAGCTGGCAGGTCTGGCGGCCCGGCCTGGAGAAGCAACTCCCCTGGCTGGCACGGGAGAGCGGACTCATCCGATGACGGACACCACCGCCCCACCGCCCCCGCCCAGCGTCGGCGACAACCGCCACCCCTGGCGCACCACCCTCGACCGGCTGCTCGCGCCCGTCCGCCACGCCCCCTTCACCCTCGCCTTCCTCGCCGTCCTGTGGATCGTGGGCGGCGTCACGGGCAGCCTCGGCAGCGGCCCGAGCCGCCACCGCCTGGAGCGGTTCGGCGCCGGGGCGGCGGCACTGGCGGAAGGCCGCTGGTGGACCCCCGCCACCTCGATGCTGTGGTGCCCCGGCCTCGGCGGCTACATCGGCGCGACCCTGATCGTGCTCGTCCTCGTCACCCCCGCCGAACGGCGCCTGGGAGTCGCCCGCACCGCCGCCGTCCTGCTCGGCGGACAGATCCTGGGCACCTTGCTGGGCATCGGCATCGTCGAGCTCGGCTCCGCCGCGGGCGAGCAGTGGCTCGAGAGCCTCACCGAGGAACTCGCGGTCACCCCGACCGTCGGGGCGCTCGCCGTCGGCGGTGTGCTCAGCTACCGCCTCACCGCCCTGTGGCGCCGCCGGGTACGGCTCGGCATCGTCGCGTTCGCCCTGGTCATGGCCCTGTACGTGGGCCACCTCCAAGGCGTCGTCCGGTTCGGCGGCGTGGTCGTGGGACTGGCCGCCGGAGCCGCCCTCTACCACCGCTCGGGCCCCGTGCGGCTGCGGCGCTCCTCGCACACCGAGGCCCGCGTCCTGGTGGCACTCGTCGTGGCCGCCTCCGCGATCGGCCCGATGATCGCCATCCTCTACCGGGACGCCTACGGCCCCTTCAACTCCTTCGAAAACCTCTACGTCTCCATCCAGCCCACCGCGGAGGAAGTGGCCGACGCCTGTGCCACCTCCACCCTCGACTGCCACTCCGAGCACGCCATCCAGGACTTCTACCACTCACCGTCGATCATCATGGCGGCCCTGGTGCCCCTCCTGCTCCTCGTCCTCGCCGAAGGGCTGCGCCGCGGGCTGAGACCGGCCTGGAGCCTCGCCGTGCTCGTCCACCTCGCCTGGATCGCCCTCCTCGGCTACCTCCTGAACGACTTCCTCAGCGACCCACGGGCGTACGGCGCCGTGCCGGCGGACCACGTGAGCTACGTGCAGAGCTTCGTGGAGCAGATGCTCCTGCCCGTCCTCGTCCTCCTGCTCCTCGTGGTCACCCGCTCCCGCTTCGACCTGCGGCTGCCCCGCTCCGCGGTCGCCAAGCTGGGCGCGGTGACCGGTGGCACCTTCCTGCTGGCCTGCGCCGCGTACGTGGGCCTGGGCTATGCCGCGCGCGACCAGTACGACCCCGACGCCACCCCCGGCCTGCTGTTCGGCGGCCTGGCGTCGGTGTTCCTCCCGCCCGCCTTCCTCGACGAGTTCACCGACTCGCCGATCCCCGTGGGCGGCACGGCGAAGGCCCTCTACCAGTACTGCGGCCTGCTCTTCTGGGCGGTCACCCTGGTCGCGCTGCTCTTCACCTTCCGCCGGACCCGGCTGCACACGGACGCGGACGCCGCCGTCCGGGCCCGGGAACTCCTCATCGCCCACGGCGGCTCGACCCTGTCGTACCTGACGACGTGGGACGGCAACTACTACTGGTTCGACGCCCGCGGCCGGGCCGCCGTCGCCTACCGGGTGGTCGCCACGGTGGCCCTGACCACCGGCGACCCCTTCGGCGCGCCGGACGCCCGCGCGGACGCCGTCGCCGGCTTCTCCCGCCACTGCGACGAACGCGGCTGGACCCCGTGCTTCTACAGCGTCGGCGCCGAGACCCTCCACGCCGCCGAGCGGCTGGGCTGGCGGTCGGTACAGGTCGCCGAGGACACCGTCGTCCCGCTGCCCGACCTCGCCTTCACGGGCAAGAAGTGGCAGGACGTCCGCACCGCCCTCAACAAGGCGAAGAAGGAGGGCATCACCGCCGAGTGGTGGTCCTACCCCGACGCCCCCGTGGCCCTCACCGACCAGGTGCGCTCGATCTCCGAGGAGTGGGTCGCGGACAAGGGGCTGCCGGAGATGGGCTTCACCCTGGGCGGCCTGGACGAACTCGACGACCCGGCGGTGCGCTGCCTGCTCGCCGTCGACGCCGACCGGACGGTACACGGCATCACGAGCTGGCTGCCGGTGTACGAGGCCGGTGAACCGGTCGGCTGGACCCTGGACTTCATGCGGCGCAGGGCCGGCGGGTTCCGGGGCTCCATGGAGTTCCTGATCGCCTCGGCGGCCCTGGGCTTCAAGGAGGAGGGCGCCCGCTTCCTCAGCCTCTCGGGAGCCCCACTGGCCCGCCAGGAGACCGGCGAACCGGCCGCCGCGCTGCAACGCGTCCTCGACTACGGCGGCAAGGTCCTCGAACCGGTCTACGGCTTCCGCTCCCTGCTGGCCTTCAAGGCCAAGTTTCAACCGCAGTACCGCCCGATGTACATGGTTTACCCGGACCCGGCGGCGCTCCCGGCCATCACCAGGGCCATCAGCAAGGCGTACTTGCCACACATGACACCCGCTCAGGGGATGCGGCTGATGCGGCAGTTCTCGTCCTAGGGGCGCGCCCTTCCGGAGGTCTCGGCGCCGGCGCTGACGGACCTGCGCGTCGGTGGGACGCGGCCCGGCAGGGTCGCGGCCCCGGTCAGGGCAGCGTCAGAATACGAGGGCCCTCGGTCGTGACGGCCACCGTGTGTTCGATGTGCGCGGCCCGGCTTCCGTCGGTGGTGCGCAGGGTCCAGCCGTCGGGGTCGGTGCGGTAGTCGGTGCGGCCCCCGGCCATCAGCATCGGCTCGATCGCGAGGACCAGGCCGTGCCGCAGCGGGAGTCCGCGGCGCGGGCGGCCGTAGTTGGGGACGGACGGGTCCTCGTGCATGCGGCGGCCGATGCCGTGCCCGCCGAAGTCGTCGGGCATTCCGCAGCGGGCCGCACGGGCGACCGTGCCGATGGCGTGGGAGATGTCACCGATGCGGTGGCCGACGGTGGCCGCCGCGATCCCCGCGTCGAGGGCCCGCTGAGTGGCCGCGATCAGGGCGGTGTCCGCGGGGCGGGCGGTGCCGACCGTGAAGCTGATGGCCGCGTCGCCGGTCCAGCCGTCGAGGTGGGCCCCGCAGTCGATGCTGACGAGGTCGCCGTCCCGCAGCCGGTCCTCGCCCGGTATGCCGTGCACCACGGCGTCGTTGACGGAGGCGCAGATGACCGCCGGGAAGGGAACGGGCGCGAAGGAGGGCCGGTAGCCCAGGAAGGGCGAGGTCGCGCCGGCCTCGTCCAGCACCGCGCGGGCCGCCTCGTCCAGCTCCCGCAGCCGCACGCCCACGCCCGCCGCCTCGCGGACGGCGGCCAGCGCGTGGGCGACGACGCGTCCCGCCTCGCGCATGGCGTCGAGCTCTCCGTCGGTCTTGATCTCCACCATGTGTGTGAAACTCCCCGAGTCGCGTGGAACCAATTCTTATACCGGTATTAGTATCACGGTCATGGTGAGAACTCCTTTGACCCCGTGGGAGCGGCAGCGCGGGGAGACCTTCGGCCTGCTGCTCCGCCGGGCCCGCGGCGACCGCAGCATGGTGGAGATCGCCGCGGCCGCCGGGCTGTCCGCGGAAACCCTGCGGAAGATCGAGACGGGCCGGGCGCCGACCCCCGCCTTCTTCACGGTCGCGGCCCTGGCCTCCGTGCTGCACCTGTCCCTGGACGAACTGGCCGCGGCCGCCGTCGAGGGCGCCGACTGCGCCGAGCAGCCCCTGTCCGCCTGACACCCGCTGTGCGTGCCCCTGGAGTCCGCGCAGGCACGGCAGGGGCACGCCCGCGGGGATCAGCTCAGCATCTGCTCGACGAGGTCGGCGGCCCGCGCCGTGCCGCCCTCGGCTCGCGTAGCGGCCCGGAGCCGCGCCGAGCGGCGCGCGACCTCGGCGTCGGTGACCAGTGCGAACAGGGCGCTTCGCAGTGCCTCGGCCGTGGCGTCCGCGGTGTCGATCCGGCGGGCGACGCCCAGCTCCACGAGACGGTCGGCGTTCATGAACTGCTCGGCGCCCTGCGGGACGGCGATCATGGGAACACCGGCCAGCAGCCCTTCACCGCAGCCGCCCATGCCCGCATGGGTGACGAAGGCGTCCGCCTGCTCCAGGATCGTCCGCTGGGGCACCCAGGAGCGCACTTCGACGTCGGGCGGGATGTTCCCCAGTTCCCGCGCGTCGGTGTACTTCCCGATCTGGAGGACGACGTGCCAGCCGGGCAGCTCGCCGAAGGCCGCCAGGCACTGGCGGTAGAACTCCGGCCGGCGGGTGTACGCCGAGCCCAGGGAGATCAGCAGGACGTTCTCGGCGTCGGCGGGACGCGTCCAGCTGTCCTCGTCCCCGCGCGGGCCGAGGCAGGGGCCGACGAACGTCACGGCGTCGGTGTCCACTCGTTCGACGTGCGGTTGCATCGCCCGGGGGATCAGGGCCAGGGCCCGTGCGGGGTGGCCGGAGAAGGCGCCCACGTCGGTCGTGGACGCCCCGCTGTCGATGAGCCACCGGGCGAACTTCGCCCGGTGGGCGTCGGCGCCCGGAAGCTGCCACAGGTGTGCCGCCACGTCCTGCTCGTAGCCCTTCCAGCCCACGAACGTCGGGGACAGCTGCAGGACGGGGCGGCCCTGCCGCTCGGCGAGGGCGCGCGCGGCGTAGGCGCCGATGTCGTACAGGTAGAGGTCCGCGGGGTCGTGGTCGTAAGCGGCGCGCAGTTGGGGGAGGGCCCCGACGGCGTTGTCGAGGAAGAGGTCCATCGCGGCGACGGGGTCGTCGGGCCAGTTGTTGTCGGCGACCGGCAGCACGGAGGAGCAGGGGACCGGCTCGGCGCCGGTGACCGCGATCAGGTCACTGACCACCGGGTCGTTGGCATAGGTCACCCGATGGCCGCGGGCCACCAGCTCGCGGATGACCCCGAGGCCGGGCAGGACGTGGCTGACGGCCGGAATGCCGACCATCGCGATATGGGCACGGCGGCGGGACATGGAGGATCACTCGTTTCAGGTCTACGGCGGAAAGGCGAGAAGGACACGGCGCGCCCGCGCGCCCACCGCGCCGGAGCGGAGCCCGGCGGGGCGGCACAGGGGTGCGAGGAGGGGGCGAGGCCCCGCCCGTGTCAGCCGTAGATCTGAACGAGATGCATGCCCGGGACTCTAGCCCGCTGCCGGGCGGCCGGGCACGCGAATTATTCCGGGGCGGCGGCCTCCAGGTCGGCGATGCTGCCCGACATGATCGTCCGCACGTGCCGGGTGAGGTGCTCCGGAGGCCAGTCCCACCAGGCGACGGTCAGCAGCCGGGCGACGTCCGCGTCGCTGTAGCGGGTGCGGATGAGCCGGGCCGGGTTGCCGCCGGCGATTCCGTAGTCGGGCACGTCCGAGACGACCACGGCACCGGCGCTGACGATCGCGCCGTGCCCGATCCGCACGCCCGGCATCACCGTTACGCCGTTGCCGAGCCAGACGTCGTTGCCGACGACGGTGTCCCCGCGGTTCGGCAGGCCGGTGAGCAGGTCGAAGTGGTCGGCCCACGAGCCGCCCATGGTGGGGAACGGGAAGGTCGACGGGCCGTCCATGCGGTGGTTGGCGCCGTTCATCAGGAACCGCACCCCGGTGCCCAGAGCACAGAACTTGCCGATGACCAGCTTCTCCGGCCCGTAGTGGTAGAGCACGTTGCGCGTCTCGAAGGCGGTCGGGTCGTCCGGGTCGTCGTAGTAGGAGTACTCCCCGACCTCGATCAGCGGAGACGTCACCAGGGGTTTGAGCAGCACCACCCGGGGCTGCCCGGGCATCGGATGGAGGACGGTCGGGTCGGCAGGCGCAGGCATGGCGGGCGGTTCCTCAGAGGTTCGGGGCCGGTGTCCCGCTCATGATCACAGCGATGCGCCGGCCGGCACACCGATTTACCGCCCCGGGGCACGTGCCGCCGCCGGGGGTGCCCCGCACGCCCGGTGCGTCGCGCGGAGCGCCCTCGACCACCCGGAGGACTGGCGGGTGACGAACCCGTGCGCCCGCCCTCACCGGCTACGGCCGCACCCCCGGGAGGGCCGGAGTCCGGTGAGGACGACGACTACGGGCTCAGCCGGTGGCGGCGCCGAACCACCGCGGCAGATTGCCGAGCAGATCCTGCTGCTCCTCACCGACCCACGCCACGTGGCCGTCCGGCCGCAACAGCACCGCGGGCACGTCCAGTTCCTCGCTGACGTCGACGACGTGGTCGATCCGGTCCGCCCAGCCCGCCACCGAAAGCCGGCCTGTCTGGTCGAGCAGCAGGCCGCGGCCGCCGTGCATCAGCTCGTAGAGGCGACCCTGCTTAAGCTGCACGTCCCGCATCCGCCGGCCGAGCAGTTCGTGACCGTCACCGAAGTCGTAGCGGACCCCGACCGCGGTGATCATCTCGGTCACGTACCGGTTCACGACCTCGAATTCCAGCAGTTCCGCGAACATCTCCTTCAGCGCCACGGCACCCGCGTCGGTCCTCAGCAGCACGCTCTGCGCGCGGGTGTTGCTCACCACGCGGGCGCCCACCGGGTGCCGTTCGGCGTGGTAGCTGTCCAGCAGCCCCTCCGGCGCCCAGCCGCCCACCGCGGCGGCCAGCTTCCAGCCGAGGTTGAACGCGTCCTGGACGCCCGTGTTGAGCCCCTGCCCGCCGACCGGCGGGTGGATGTGCGCCGCGTCGCCGGCCAGCAGCACCCGGCCGACGCGGTAGCGCTCGGCCTGCCGGGTGGCGTCGCCGAACCGGGACAGCCAGCGCGGCGAGTGCACGCCGAAGTCAGTGCCCGCGACCTCCCGCAGCCGCTGCTTGAACTCCTCGAGGGTCGGCGCGGCACGCTCCTCGGCCACCCCGTCGGCGGGCACGATGACGCGGTACGTCGTCCCGTCCGGGTTGGGGATCACGCCGAACCGCACGCAGGTCTTGCTGATCTCGGCCGCCACGGCGGCCACCGTCGCCGGGTCCTCGGTCACCTCCAGGTCACCCAGCAGCGTCTCGACCGTGGGGGGCTCACCGGGGAAGCCGACGCCGAGCAGCTTGCGCACCGCGCTGCGGCCACCGTCACAGCCGACGGCGTAGCGCGAGCGCAGGTGCGTGCCGTCGGCCAGCTCGACGGTCACCCCGCCCTCGTCCTGGCTCAGCCCGACCACCTCGCAGCCGCGGCGCATCTCGGCACCGAGCTCGACGGCGCGCTCGCCCAGCACGCGCTCGGTGACCGGCTGCGGCATGGCGAGGCCGTACGGGTGGGCGGTGTCCATCTGCTCCGGCCACGGCGTGGGGAAGGCGGCGAACGGACCGCCGACCGAGAACGGCTCGCTGACCTCGCGGAACCGCTCCAGCAGACCGCGCTGGTCCATCACCTCGACGCTGCGCACGTGCAGACCGCGCCCGCGGGACTCCGCGGTCGGCTCGGTCAGCTTCTCCAGCACGACCACCCGCACACCGTGCAGCCGCAGTTCACAGGCCAGCATCAAACCGGTCGGTCCGCCACCGACCACGATCACGTCATACATAGAAACCCCCAGCACTCGAATGAAAAAACCAGGTCGCATCCCGGCCGACCGCACCCGGTCCGGTGGCGCGCACCCCCGCGCCTCCGCGCCGAGCGCCCGCCACCGCACCGCGGGCCCAGGGCGTCGACAGCAGCACACGCACGGGGCGAGTCTGATGTTTTCGCAGGTCCTGGCCTTGATCGGGCTATTCTGCGCCACCCCCCGGGCCTTGCCGCAAGCCCCCTGGTGCGCTATACCTTGAGAGTGGCGAGGAGCGGGTTATCCCCTCGCCGCCCACCGTCCGCTCTGGGCGGCGATCCCCTCACGCACACGGCGTCACGCCGCGCGCCCGGTGGCACGGGCGGGACGAGCCCCGACCACGCCCCGGCCCCTCGCAGCCCCGGGGGTCACCCCATGGACTCCCGGTGCTTCGGGTGTGAGCAGGTGGCGCTTCGCCCCGCGCTTGCGCGACCTCGCGGATCAGAGATTCTGGTGAGCGGACCTGCCCGACGGCGAGCCGCCGGCCGGGTGTCGTCGCAGCTCGGAGCGCCTGAGGTCAGACCGCGTGTCAGTGGTCCCTGGCAGACTCGAAACCATGATGCCCAGGTCAAGATTCATACCGCTCCCACCCCTCCTCCCGTCGGCCGAGAGCTGCACGGGGCGAGCGCCCGAGGTCCTCGACGTGACCGTGGGCGGGCATTGAGATGGCCGATTTCAAGAATGAACTGTCGCCGGAGCTCATCAGGCGTCTCGCGGGTGACCTCGCGAGTGCCTCGGCCTCGTTCGACCGGACGGAGTTCGAGCAGCTCGCGGGCACCGGTATCGGTGACCTGGAGCTCAAGGCCCGTATCGACTGGATCGCCCGTGCCCTCGCGGCGACGATGCCTGCGTCCCCCGAGGAAGCCGGCCGGGTGATCCGTGGCGCCCTCGACGGCGGGGGCCTCACGGGGTGGGCTTCCATGCCCGTCAACGCCTACGTCGCCTCGGCGCTGCTGGACCGGCCCGACGTCGCGCTGCCGCTGCTGGCCGCGCTCACTTCCCGCTATACCGCCGAGTTCGCTGTCCGACCGTTCGTCGAAGCCCACTACGAGGTCACGATGGACCAGCTCAAAGCGTGGACCACCGACCCGGACGAACACGTTCGGCGGCTCGTCTCGGAGGGCACGCGCCCGCGGCTGCCCTGGGCATCCCAGCTCTCGCGGTTCATCGCCGACCCCGCCCCCGCGCTGGCACTCCTGGAGCCCCTCGTCAACGACGAGTCCCTCTACGTGCGCCGCTCCGTGGCGAACCACCTCAACGACATCAGCAAGGATCACCCCGACCTCGCCCTCGCCACCGCCCGGCGATGGCTCCGCGGCAGCACACAGGGCGATTTCGTCGTACGCCACGGCCTGCGCACACTCGTCAAGCGAGGACACCCGGAGGCTCTCGCGGTTCTCGGGTTCGATCACCAAGCTGCGATCGAGATCACGGACCTCGCCTGCTCACCCCCCACCCTCTCCATCGGGGAGGCGACCACCGTCACCTTCACACTGCACGCCACCGACGCGACGAGAGCGGCGATCGACTACCTGGTCCACTACCAAGGGGTTCGCGGCCCGAAAGCGGGCAAGGTGTTCAAGCTGACCGTCCGGGACCTCCCCGCGGGCCAGGCGGTCCACTTCTCACGTCGGCACCGGTTCGAGAGCCTCTCGGTCCGCACGATCCACCCCGGCCCGCACCGCATCGAGGTCCAGGCAAACGGACGCGTCCTCGGCGCGACCGAGGTCCACGTCACCGCCGCCGAAACATCGGCAGGCCCAGCCTGAGCCTGCCGATGTTTCGGCGGCGCGGGACCGCCCGCCGGGCATCACCGATTTCCCGTACGCCGACTACTCGTGCCGGTGCTTGCGCCACTCCGGGGCCAGGACCGACCAGACCTCGATGTCACGGCGCGTGCCCCGGTGGAGGGAACTTCCCCGGAGCACGCCCTCGCGGGTCATGCCGAGCCGCTCGGCGGCCTTGAGGCTCGCGGTGTTCCCGGTGTCGGCCCGCCACTCCACGCGGTGGATCCCGCGGACGTCGACCGCCCAGTCGACCAGCACCCGGATGGCGCGGAAGACCAGCCCGCGCCCGACGGCCGACTCCTCCAGCCAGCAGCCGACCTCGCATGTGCCGGCCGCCGCGTCGAAGGTCCGGAAGAGGACACCCCCGACGAGCGTGCCGTCGAGGTGGATGCCGTAGATACGGCCGCTGTCGGCGGCCTGCTTGTCGGCGTACGCCTGGAGGAACGCCCTGGCGGACGGCAGGTCGGTGGCGACGTCCGCCAGCGCGATGAAGCGGCCGATGTACGCGCGGGACCGGTCGATGTGGGCGAGGTATTCCTCGGCGTTCCACGGTTCCAGGGGCCGCAGCTCGGCACCGTCGTCACCCAGCGATTTCGCGAACATCCTGCTCCTTCACGGTGGTACTTGTCGTGCGTACGGGCAACTTCTGCGGGGACGGAGCTGTTCCCTCCCCGGTGTGGGGGCGGCACAGGGACGACCCAGGGGGTGAGCGGCGGTGATCCCCGCCGCTCACCCCCTGGTGAGTGCCCGTCAGCCGCGGGGCTTCCGCGCCGTGGACACCGAACCGGCGCCCTCCGCGAGCTTCCACTCCCGGTTCCAGGCGCCCAGAGGAATGGGCTTCTGGAAGACCGGGGTGTCGAAGATCTTCAGCTGGAGCTGGAGCGCTCCCGTCAGATCCACCCCGCCGAACGCCTTCCAGCTGCCGGCGGCGGAAGCGCTGCCGTCGGTGGCCGCGGTGGCCTGTCCTTCGGCCTCCGCCCGCAGGTACGGGGCGAGGTCGGCGGTCACACCGACGGCACCGTAGAGGCCCACGGACGCCTCCGCGCCGAGCGCGGCCTTCACCTTGCCGGCGGCCGACACCGTCGCGCGGGGCGCGGTGGCCTTCATGTCGGCGCGGTTGACCGGCGTCCAGCCCTTGCCGCGCTGGTAGCTGCCGCCGACGCGGAAGTCGCCCTTGAGGTCCTGCTTGATGTCGACGTTGATGCGGCCGTCGGCGTCGACCTGCAAGTAGCAGGTCAGACCGAGGTTCACCACGACGGGCACGGGGCCGACCTGGATGACCGGCGAGGCGTTCAGCTTGGCGAAGGGCACCCGCAGCGGCTTGCCGCCGGGGGTGGTTCCCGCGGCCTGGCCCTTGAGCTCCCACTGGGAGGACCAGTCGCCGGACAAGCCCAGGGACGCGCCGCCCGGCGAGCCCGCTGTCGCGGACCCGGTGCCGTTGTAAGAGAAGTCGACCTCCGGGGCCAGCTGGACGAACCCCGCCGCCGAGGCGGAGGCCGACGCCGGGGCGTCCTTGGCGGTGGCTATCGAAGTCCCCACGTCGATGCGGAGGTTGCCCAGCGGCACCTTCGCGCCCTGGGGGCCGAAGCGGACGTCTCCGGTCTTCGCCCAGGACACCTTCGTGCCCTGGACCAGCGGTTCGACCGTGACCGTCGAGGGGTCGACGGGCACCCGGCCGTCGGCCTTGGAGTCGCCCAGCAGCGCGCCGAGGGTGGCCGGGGCCGTCTTGACCTCGGTGCCCTTCGCGGTCTTGCCCAGCACCTGGGTGACCTTGGCCAGCACACCGTCGGGAGCGCCGGGCGCGGGCGCGCTGGCGATCACGTCACCGACGGCCACGGGGGTGTTCTCCGGCGCACCGGCGGAGCCGCTGGGCGCGGGCGCGGACGGGTGGGCCAGGGACGGCTTCCCCGGCTTGGCCGACTGGGAGATGACGGCGTGTCCGCTGCGGCGGTCGAAGGAGGCGACCTTCAGCGACGACTTCTGTGCCGTCCGGCCACCGCCCTGCGGCCGGGCCACGGCGCTCGGGGCCGCCGCGCCGCCCTGGGGAGCGGCCCGGACGGCGAGCTGCTGCTCCGGGGCGGCCGCGGTGGCCGCCGCCGGCTCCGGATTCCCGGCGGCCCCGGTGCCGGACGGACCGGCCGACGAGCACCCCGCGACCAGGAGGGACGCGGCGGCGGAGAGAGCGGGTAAAGCGATGGACCTGGTGGTCATGCGCACAGTGGATCCTCGGGGGCGTGAGGTGGGGACGGCCCGAGGGAGACGACACCTTCGGGCCGCATCACACGGCATCGGACGGGCAAGTGACTACCCGCCGGTAATGATCTGCATGATCATGCCACGGTGGTGGCTGACGCCGAGTCGATTCACCAGAGCCTCAAACATGATCTGGATCACAGACCCCGATCAACAGAATCCACTGCTCCACCCCGTCGGCCGGGGCGTCCCTCTCAGAGCGCCGCGGTGTCCAGGAGGTCCGCGACGAACTTCCGCACCCGGCCCCGGACGACCGGGGTCACCCCGTGGATGAGCTGCGCCCCGTAGGCCACGGCGACCCCCGCCCCCGCGTGGGTGATCCACCGGGTGCGGTCCACGGCGGCGAGCCACCGGGCCTCGCGGGCATGCGGATCCCCGGCCATCGCGTGCGGCAGGCTGCGGGCCAGGGGAGTGCCGGGCACATAGCCGTCCGCCTCGCCCAGCACGGTCGTGGTCCACGGCGCCGGGTCGGCGGTGGTCTCGACGTAGAACTCGCCGCCCTCCGCCGCCTCGGCGATCACCACCCCGATCCGGCCGATCCGGCGCGGGGCGGTGCGCGCGCCGACGATGCCGTCCAGGTGCGTCGGCACGCACTGACCCGCCGTCAGCACGGTGTAGCCCCACGGCGCGGCACCGGCGATCGACGGCATGACGCGGCGGATCGCCGGCAGCGAGCGGGCCACGGCCTGGGTGAGGATCTCCTCGGCCAGGGCCGGCGCGGGCAGGATCTCGGCCTGGCTGCGCGGGCGCCACCCGGCCGCCTCGCTGTCCATGACCTTGTTGAGCCGGGACACCTCCTCCGCGCCGAGGAAGTCCTCCACCGTCTGGACGGCCAGGGTTTCACTGATGTGAATCATGCTGCCTCCTCCAGGCCGGGCTCTCGCGAGCCGCTGACCTCCGTCACGGACGCACCACACGGTTCCACTCCGCAGGCGCCCCAGGAGCGGGCGCACGCGGGGGCGCACCGAGGCGCACGCCGCGCACCGAGCAGGAGCCTCCGCGCGGGGATCAGCGCTTGACGGCCCGCAGGATGACGAACTTCGGATCGCTCGCGACGACCTCGCTGTTGCCGAACAGCTTGCGCAGCTTCACGTGGTAACCGAGGTGGCGGTTGCCGACGACCCACAGCTCACCACCGGTGCGCAGCGCGTCCCGCGCTCCGGCGAACATGCGCCAGGACGTCACATCGGTCGTCGCCTGGTGGGTGTGGAACGGCGGATTGTTCAGCACCAGATCCACCGAGCCCGGTGCCACCGCCGACATGCCGTCACTCACGAGGAACTCCGCCGGCGCGGCCGCGCCCGCGTTCGCCCGGAACGTCGCCTCCGCCGAGGCCACCGCCTGGTGGGACTCGTCGACGAACACCACCTCGGCCGCCGGGTTGGCCAGCGCCGCCGCCGTGCCCACCACGCCGTTGCCGCAGCCCAGGTCGACGACGCGCTCCCGCCCGTGCCGCTCCGGCAGGTGCCGCAGGAAGAACCGGGTGCCGATGTCGAGGCGTTCGGCGCAGAAGATTCCCGCGTGGTTGGTCACGGGCAGCCCGGAGACCACACCGATGCCGTCGGGCAGCGCGTAGGTGTGCGGCCACGGGTTACGGGCCGGGACGGCCTCCGGATCCGGCGAGCAGAAGATGAGCCGCGACTTCTTCACGGCCAGGGACGTCTTCGTCGGACCGAGGATCTGCTCGAACAGCTTGAGCGTCGAGGTGTGGATCTCCGTCACCCGCCCGGTGCCGACGACGACCGTGCCCGCGTGGACGTGCGGGGCGAGCCGGTGCAGCTGATCCTCCAGGAGCGCGAGGCTCTTGGGCACCCGGATCAGCAGGACATCGATCCGCTCCGGCGGCGCGTCCTGCGTCGACAGCAGCCGCACCGCGTCCGGAGCGGCCCCGCTGCGCCGGAGGTTGGCCCGGGTCGCCTGCTGCGTGAGATGGGAGTCGGAGATCTGCACGGGACGGTGCGCGGCGAGGGCGGTGACCAGGGCACCCCACCGGTCACCCACCACGACCACGGTGCCCGACAGATCCGTGGGAGGGCCGTCGATTCCCTCGAGGTGGCGCAGCAGGTATTCGTCGGCGGCGTCCCAGGCACGGAGCCTGTCGCGCGGGTCCTCGGGGAAGCGGGTGAGGTCGTACTCACCCCATGACGTCGTCAAACGGTTCATTGTGCCCACAGGCTAGCCGAGTCCCCGGCACACCGGGCAAACACACGGTCCACGGTGGCCCCGGAGCGTGGGTAGAGTATCGCCGCCCAGCGGGGCAGCAAGGGAACAGCGCAGGTGAGGCAGGGTGCAGGGGCATGGGGATACGTGATCGCGTCAAGGGCCTGGGTGACTCGGTGAGTGCGGCCGTCGCCGTCGGCAAGGAGGCGGTCGCCGCCGGGAAGGGAGTGGTGAACCGCGGCCTCGACGCCGGCCGGGCCGGCACCACGGCATCCGGCGACTGGGTGGTGTCGGTGCTCCGCTCCCTGCCCGTGCCCGACGCGCCCACCGAGCGGAAGTGGGAGTTCTCCCTCGGTGTCCTGGTGGGCCGGCACCCCAAGGTGCCCGCGGTCACGGCGAGGCTCCTGCGCCCGCTGGACTCCATCGGCGCGCTGCGCTTCGGACCCGAGTCCATCGGCTTCGACGGCGAGGACGTCCCCTGGTCGAAGGTGACCCACCTCCAGCTGCACGACGCCTTCGCCACCATGACCACCGACACCCTCGACGCCGAGGTCGACCGCATCCGCGATCTACTCCCCCCGCTCCCGGGCCGCAAGTGGGCGGTCACCAAGGTGGTCGAGGGCCTCGCGTCCGTCATGCTCGCCGCCCTGGAGCAGGCGGCCGAGCAGCGCATGGACGCCGCGGAGGTCGCCTGCGAGATCTCCTACCGGGGCACGCTCGGCATCAAGAAGACCCTGCGGGCCAACATGTTCACCACGGCCCTGCTGGCCCAGCAGCCCGAGGTGATGCGCAGTCTGGTGGCCACCGCCCGGGCCAACGGCGTTCCGGTCCTGCCGGCCGCCGCGCCGGCGGCGGGCACCGAGGCGGCCGAGCGGGTACGGGCCCTGCGGGCGCGCACCGACGCCGTGGCGGCCGAACTGCGCGCCGAGCCGGGCGCGGACGACCCCGGGGCCGCACCCCAGCTCCCGGAGCCGCGCCGTCCGTGACGGTTTCCGGCCGCGGGGACGGTCTCCCGGCCGCCGGGAGACGGCTCCGCCGACGTGCCCCGGTTCCCCTGGAACGCGGCCAGGGGAACCATAAGGGGGCCGGGCCGCTCGCGGTCAGGCCGCGACGACGGCCTCGGCCTGACGGCGCAACAGCTTCTTGTCCGGCTTGCCGGCGTCGGTCAGCGGCAGGGCGTCGGTGAACGTGATGCGCGCCGGCTCGTACATGGCGCCCCGCTCCCGGTTCACCATGGCGCGCAGCTCCTGCTCCCCGATCTCGCTGCCCGCCGCCCGGACGACGACGGCGTGCACCTGCTCCATGCGGTGCTCGTCCGCGACGCCGAAGACGGCGCTCTGCCGGACCTGCGGATGGGAGTTGAGCAGGTCCTCCAGCTCGGTGGTGTACACGTGCCCGCCGACCACGACGATCATGTCCTTGAGCCGGTCGACGATGGTCAGGTACCCCTCGTCGTCCAGGTGGCCGATGTCCCCGGTGTGCAGCCAGCCGTCCCGCAAAACCTCGGCGGTCAGCTCCGGCTGCTTCCAGTACCCCTGCATGATGCTGGACGAGCGCACGCAGATCTCACCCAGCTCCCCGTTCGGCACGTCACGGCCGTCCTCGTCCCGGATGGCGACCTCGACACCGTCCAGGACCTTCCCGGCGGTGCGCAGCAGCTCCGGGCGCTCGGGGTCGTGGTCCTCGGCGGAGAGCAGGCTGATCCCGCCGGCCTCGTTCTGCCCGTAGAACTGCTGGAGGACGGGGCCGAAGCGCCGCACGGCCTCGGCGATCCGGGCCGGTGAGGACTGGCAGCCGCCGTACCAGAGGTGGGTCAGGCTGGAGGTGTCGGTACGGGCGGCGTCCGGGTGGTCCATCAGCTGGTAGAGCAGGGGCGGCAGCAGGAAGGTGTGGGTGATGCGCTCCCGCTCGATGGTGGCGAGCGCGGCGGCCGGGTCGAAGTCGTCCATGAGCCGTACGGTGCCGCCGTTGCGCAGCGCGTAGTCCGCCAGCAGGCCGCCCGCGTGGGCGAGCGTGGTGCACAGCATGTAGCGGACCGGCCCGTCCCACCCCGGTATGACGTCGTCGAAGCCCGGGCCCTGCTCGAAGGAGGTGCAGATGGCCTTCGGGTGGCCGGTGGTGCCACCGGTGTGGCGGATGGTGCAGATGTCCTCCGGGCGGGCGTCGCCGAGGAACGGCTCGGCCGACTCCCCGGCGGCCAGCTCCAGCAGGTCGGTGCCCACCTCGGCAAGGCCGAGGGTGAGGACCGCCTTCACCGGGACGCGGTCGGCCAGTTCGGCGGCGCGCCCGGCGTAGGCGGGATCGACGATCAGGGCGTGCGTCTCGATGTCGCGGATGATCGTGGCCTGCACCTCGGCCGACAGCTTGTTGTAGAGGTGGTTGACGGGGCAGCCGATCAGGTTGGCGGCGTAGCGCGCGGCGATCGTCTCCGGAAGGTTGCCGCTGAGCAGGGTGACGGTCTGTCCGCGGCTCACACCCTGGGCGCGCAGCGCCCGCGCCATCCGGTAGACGAGGTCACGGAGCCCGCCCGCGGTCAGGTGCCGACCGTGGTGCCTCACCGCTTCCCGGCCGGGATCCGCTCCCAGGGCGTCGAGGTTCCGCTCCACGTACGTGCGGAAGTGCTGTGTAGCGACGGTCATGCGTGAATTCCCTCCCGATGTCGGCGTGCCGTTCCGCACGTCGGCGGGTCCATAGGTCGTGCTTATCGGTTGACTGGGGCAACCAGTTTCAGCGTAGACCTTGGCGATCACTCAATCCAAGTCGGCCGGGGCCCGCAACGGAGCCGCTCCGTCCGAAACGTCGAGATCTGGTCAACGGCTGTGCCGGTGGGCCGATATCGGGGTCGGCGGCCTTGGCGTCCGGTGCATGCCAAGGGGCGACTGGGGAGTGGCGCCGCATCGGCAAAAGAGGTCGGCCGACCTGTTGTGTGTATGGGGCATTGAGCCGCTGGGGGATACGGCGGCGGCGCCTTGAATTCTTGGCCGGGAATTTGCCTGGAGATGAGGGGCGCGGGGCGGGGCCGGCTTCCGCGACCGGGCTCGGGGGCGAGGTGCCGTGGAGCTCGGCGGCGTGACGCTCACCTGAGGGTGTGGGCTATGTGGGTGGTTGTGGGGGTGTTGGGGGTGTGATGGTCGTATTTGTGGTGGTGTGTGTTGTTAGTTTTTTCGGACTGTTGTGGTGGTGGGTTGTGGGGGAGTGGGTGGTGGTTGTGGTGGGTGGTGTGTGGGTGTCGGGTTCGCGGGTGGTGGGTGGTGTGCCGGGTCCTGGGGGTGAGGGGGGTTCGGAGGGTGTGGGTGTGCCGGGTGTTCCGG
>NZ_JBEYZW010000039.1:0-67452 GCF_040646215.1 Streptomyces sp. NPDC046215
GCGTACCGCGGCCGGTGCGGCGGGGTGGGGGGGGGCCGCGGCGGCGTACCGGGCCGCGCTGACCGCCGGGGGGGCCCGGGCGCCGGCCGGCGCCCGGGCCCGGCTCGACGCCCTGGCGGCCCGGCGCAACGGTGTCGCCCTGGGGCCGCCGGCCCACCCCACCTGGACGGGTGACCGGCTGGGGGCGGTCGACGCCCGGGTGTGGGCCTGGTACCGGCTGGACGTCGTCTTCTCCTGGCCCCGGCTGTGGCTGGTCCTGGCGGAGCCGGAGCAGAACGCGCTGCGCGCGGCGCGCGCGGAGCTCGACGCCGCCGTCGCGCTGGCCGGCTGGGGCGTGCTGTGGATAGTGCCCGGTCTCTGGTGGTGGCCGTCCCTGCTGCTCGCGGCGGGTGTCTTCGCCGCCGGCCTGCGGCGGACGCGGGCCGCCGTGGACACGCTGGCCCACCTCACGGAGGCCGCCTTCGACCTGCGGGCGGCGACGCTCGCGCGGGAGCTGGGCTTCGAGGTGCCCGAGGGGCGGCTTTCGCCGGAGACCGGGGCGCAGGTCACCGCGCATCTGCGGAAGCTCGTCTGACCCCTGCCGGTTCCCCGCTCCGGGGGGCCGCCACGGCCCGCGGCCGGGGAGATTCCGGCGCAAAGCGATCACCGTCCGTGAAGGGAGTGTCCGCATAACGGACGAGCGGGACGGATCTTCACCGGAAGGCCCATACTCGCATCTCCCCATCTCGCATACTGGACAGGCGCGACCATGAGCCGGACACTCACCTCTCCTCCCCCGCAGATCGGCCCGCAGACCGACCCGCAGAACCAGAGCTCCCCGCAGCAGGGCGCCCCGCTGTCGAACGGGCTCAAGCAGCGGCACCTCTCGATGATCGCCCTCGGCGGCGTCATCGGCGCGGGCCTCTTCGTGGGCTCCGGCGCCGGCATCGCCGCGGCCGGCCCGTCGATCGTGCTCGCGTACGCCGCGTCGGGGCTGCTCGTGATGTTCGTGATGCGGATGCTCGGCGAGTTGTCGGCCGCCAACCCCGCCTCCGGCTCCTTCTCCGTTCACGCCGACCGCGCGATCGGCCCGTGGGCCGGCTTCACCGCGGGCTGGATGTTCTGGACCCTGCTGGTCGTGGGCGTGGCGATCGAGGCGATCGGCGCGGCCCACATCATGCAGGGCTGGTTCCCGGGCACCCCGTCCTGGCTGTGGGTGCTGGTCTTCATGGCGTTCTTCTGCGGCACCAACCTCGCCGCCGTCTCCCACTTCGGTGAGTTCGAGTTCTGGTTCGCGGCCCTGAAGATCGGCGCCATCGGCCTCTTCCTGATCCTGGGCACGCTCGCGATCCTGGGCTACCTGCCCGGCAGCGACTCCCCCGGCACCGCGCACCTCCTCCACGACGGCGGCTTCCTGCCCAACGGCATGGACGGCCTGCTGACCGGCCTGCTGGCCTCCGTCGTCGCCTACGGCGGCCTGGAGACCGTGACCATCGCGGCCGCCGAGTCCGAGGACCCCCGGCGCAGCGTGGCCAGGGCCGTGAAGACGACGATGTGGCGGATCGGCATCGTCTACGTCGGCTCGATGCTGGTGATCGTCGCGCTGATCCCGTGGAACGACGGGGCCGTCACGGAGAGCGGGCCGTACGCCGCGGTGCTCGACCGGCTCGGCGTCCCCGGCGGTGGCCAGATCATGAACGTGGTCGTGCTGATCGCCCTGCTGTCCGCGATGAACGCCAACATCTACGGCTCCTCGCGCATGGCCTACTCCCTGGTCTCGCGCGGCCAGGGGCCCAAGGCCCTGGGCAAGGTCTCCGGCCAGGTGCCGCGCCGCGCGGTGCTCGCGTCGTCCGCCTTCGGCTTCGCCGCCGTGCTCCTGTCGTACTGGTGGCCCACCACGGTCTTCGCCTGGCTGCTGAACATGGTCGGCGGCGTCGTGCTGATCGTGTGGGGCTTCATCGCCGCCTCCCAGCTGGTGCTGCGCCGCCGGCTGGAGCGCGAGGCCCCCGAGAAACTGGTGGTCAAGATGTGGGGCTTCCCGTACCTGACCTGGGTGACGCTGGCGGGCGTCCTCGGGGTGCTGGTCCTGATGACCCTCGACACCGACACCCGGGTCCAGCTGTACTTCACCGGCGGTCTGGCCCTGGCGCTGGCCGTGACCGGCTACGTCCGGCAGCGGGCGGCCGCGGCCCGCTGAGCGCCCCGCCTCCGGCCCCCTTCGCGCGAACGCGCCGCGAAGGGGGCCTTGCCGTACCGGCGCGGATGCCCCGGCGGAGGGGCCCACCCGGGTGGCGGGCCCGGCGGGGGGTGTCCGGGGCGGGGGTGCGGGGGAAAAGGCACAAGGTGCCCGTTCTCCCCGACCAAGTGACCACAATCATCCGGCGCGGCAGGGAACCCGCGGTGGTCCAGACCGTGCGCTCGACCCTGGCCGCGGTGATCTCCTACGTGGTGGCGCTGTGGCTGAGCTCCGAGCCCGCGCCGCTGACCGCGCCCCTGACCGCGCTGCTGGTCGTCCAGGTCACCCTCTACGCCACGCTCACCACCGGCATCCGCCGGGTGAACTCCGTCGTCGCCGGCGTGCTCATCGCCATCGGCTTCAGCTCCCTCGTGGGGCTGACCTGGTGGTCCCTGGGCTCGATCATCCTGGCGTCCCTGGTCATCGGCCGGTTCGTGCGCGTCGGCGAGTTCGTCCCCGAGGTGGCCATCAGCGCGATGCTGGTCCTGGGGGTGACCCGGGTCGCGGAGACCTCCTGGGACCGGGTGCTGGAGACCCTCATCGGCGCGGTCGTCGGCCTCCTGTTCAACATCCTCTTCGTCCCCCCGGTGTGGGTCCAGCCGGCCGGGGAGGCCATCGAGGACCTCGCGCGGCGGATGCGCCGCCTGCTCCAGGACATCGGTGACGAGGCGAGCGGGCACACCCCCGTCGACCGGGCGGTCGCCCGGCTCCACGAGGCGCGCCGCCTCGACCACGACATCGTCGAGGTCGACGCCTCGCTGCGGCAGGCGGAGGACAGCCTCCGGCTCAACCCCCGCGTCAAGGAAGGGCTGCTGTACCGCGTCGTCCTGCGCACCGGCCTGGACGCCCTGGAGGTCTCCGCCGTCGTCCTGCGGGTCATCTGCCGGACGCTGACGGACCTGGCGAAGGCGCGGCGCGACGAGCCGTTGTTCGACCCCGAGGTGGGGGAAGCGCTCCGGGAGGTGTTCACCCACCTGGCGCAGGCCGTGGAGAACTTCGCCGTCGTCATCACCAGCCAGGTCCAGGCCAACGCCGAGGACGCGGAGGACCGGCTCACCACCGAGCTCACCGCGGGCCGTGCCGGCCGCGACCGCGCGGCCGAGCTCCTGCTGCGGCAGGTGCTCGGGCACCCGCGCCAGTGGCAGCTCCACGGCGCGCTGCTGACCGAGGTCGACCGCATCCTCGACGAGCTCGACGTCGAGGAGCGCTCCCGCCGCCTGACCGAGCACCTCGACCGGCACGCCCGCGAGCAGCACAACCGCCACCCGCTCCTCAACGCCGTCAAGCAACGGCTCCGCGCCAGCCACTACGGGCGCCGCAGCACCCAGCCGTAGGGAGACCCGCGACAGCACAGTGGGCCCCGCCACGAGGCGGGGCCCACTGCTACACCACGCCGGGCACCATGGTCGCGCCCGGCGGCCCGTCAGGTGCGGTACGCGTAGTAGACCGCGTCCGGGTTGGAGGCGATGATGCTCGCCACCGACTTACGGTAGGTGTTCGTCGAGTGATAGGTGAGGTACGGGACGCCGATCCGGCTCCGGTACGTCGTGATCATCGTGTGGTCCTTGGACCCGTCGTCGTCGAAATCCATCTGCATGATGTCGCCGACGTCCATCTGGTACACGTTGGACAGGGGCTTCACCCGCTGGGAGTTCAGCGCCGACCACGACCATTCGTTGGCACCCACCCAGGACGTGGCCTGGTTCTTGGAGTCGTACCACCAGGCGCGGTAGTCGTCGTACTTGCCGGGCTGGTCCTTCCAGCCACCGGCCTTCAGGGCCTGGCTGACGAAGTTGGTGCAGTCCCCGCCGTAGCTGTTGAAGCTCCGGTAGGCGGGGTTGTAGTTCCGCCAGTACTTCTCCGCGTACGCCGCCATGGCCGCGTAGTCGTAGCCGCCGGCGGAGGACTTCGCCTTCGGCTGCGAACGGGCGGGCCAGGACGTGGCCGCGGGGGGTGCGCTGGGCAGGCCCGAGGACCCGACCGTCACGGCCATGGCCACGGGCGCGTTGATCGCCCGGGGCCCCTCGTCCTTGGACCGGATGCCCGTCAGCTCCCACTTGCCGCCCGACTTGGCGGTGAAGGTCAGCTCGTGGCGGGCCTTGAAGCCGGTCGTCGACGGCTCGTCACCGCGGAGCTTCTTGTACGTCAGCGTGGTGCTCTCGGTGACGTCGACGGTGGCGCGGCCGCTCTTGACCCGGGTCCGCTCGACGGTGACCTTGGTGTCACCGGCGGTGTACGCCTCGCCCAGCGCGGCGAGCCGCGACTTGCGGGTGCGCAGCGAGGACACCGCGGTGCCCTCGGAGCGGGTCAGGGAGGCGGACAGCCGCACCTTCTTGTCGAGCTCCGGCGCTATTCGCCGCGCCTGGCCACGGTCCAGGAGGGCCGCCGTGCGGTCGGTCAGCACGGCGTCGGCGAGCCGGGCGAAGGACCCGGCCGTCGCGCTGTCCACCGCGTCGGACGGAGCGGCGCTCGCGCTCGAAGCGGGCAGGAACACGGCCGAAACGGCCACCGTCAGGACCGCCCCTACGGCGGATCTGAACGTTGCTGGTCTCACTATATTTCCCCTTGTCCCCCGGTCCGGACGGACCGGGGAACGGAATCTTCGCACGAAGTTCCGCTTTCCCGGATATGTGATCAGATCACGGATCGGCCAAGTCCCCCGGGTCCCGCCACGGGAGTGCGCCGGGCGGCGGAGCGTGCGTCAGGGCAGGGCGGTTGCGTGTCCGTTCGGTCACGCACCACGTCACCGGCGCGTCGGGAACTCCCCTGCGGGGCCCGGCAGGAGGTCAGTGGAGAGGTTCCGCTTTCTCCGCCCCGGGGCGCTCGAACTGGGTGCGGTACAGCTCCTCGTACCGCCCGCCCGCGGCGAGCAGCGCGGTGTGGGTGCCGCGTTCGACGACCCGTCCGTCCTCGATGACGAGGATGAGATCGGCCGCCCGGACGGTGGACAGGCGGTGGGCGATGACCACGGCGGTGCGGCCCTCCAGGGCTTCGCCCAGGGCCTCCTGCACGGCCGCCTCGGAGGTGGAGTCGAGGTGGGCGGTCGCCTCGTCGAGGATGACGACGCGCTGGCGGGCCAGCAGGAGCCGGGCGATCGTCAGCCGTTGCCGCTCGCCGCCGGAGAGCCGGTAGCCGCGCTCGCCGACGACGGTGTCCAGCCCGTCGGGCAGGGAGGCCACGAGACCCTCCAGCCGGGCCCGCCGCAGGGCGTCCCAGACCTCCTCCTCGGTGGCCTCGGGCCGGGCGAGGAGCAGGTTGGCCCGGACGGAGTCGTGGAAGAGGTGGCCGTCCTGCGTCACCATGCCGAGCGTTTCGCGGATGGACGCGGCGCTCAGGTCGCGGACGTCGATGCCGCCGAGCCGGACGGATCCGGTGTCGGCGTCGTACAGGCGCGGCAGCAGCTGGGCCAGCGTCGACTTGCCCGCGCCGGAGGAGCCGACCAGGGCCACCATCTGGCCGGGTTCGGCGCGGAAGGAGACGCCGCGCAGGACCTCGGCGCCGCCGCGGGTGTCGAGCGTGGCGACGTCCTCCAGGGAGGCGAGGGAGACCTTGTCGGCGGACGGGTAGCCGAACCGGACGTCGTCGAACTCGACGGACACCGGCCCGTCCGGCACCCGGCGGGCGTCCGGCTTCTCGGAGATCAGCGGCTTCAGGTCGAGGATCTCGAAGACGCGCTCGAAGCTCACGAGCGCGCTCATCACCTCGACGCGGGCGCCGGCGAGGGCGGTCAGCGGGGCGTAGAGGCGGGTGAGGAGCAGGGCCAGCGCGACGACGGCGCCCGGCTCCAGGCTGCCGCGCAGCGCGTAGAACCCGCCGAGCCCGTAGACCAGGGCGAGGGCCAGGGCCGAGACGAGGGTGAGGGCGGTGATGAAGGCGGACTGGACCATCGCGGTGCGGACGCCGATGTCCCGCACCCGGCGGGCGCGGGCGGCGAACTCGGCGGACTCGTCGGCGGGCCGGCCGAAGAGCTTGACGAGCGTGGCGCCGGGGGCCGAGAACCGCTCGGTCATCTGGGTGCCCATGGCGGCGTTGTGGTGGGCGGCCTCGCGCTGGAGGCCGGCCATGCGGGAGCCCATCCGGCGGGCGGGCACCACGAACACGGGCAGCAGGACCAGGGCGAGGAGGGTGATCTGCCAGGAGATGCCGAGCATCACCGTGAGCGTCAGCAGCAGGGTGACGAGGTTGGAGACGACACCGGAGAGCGTGTTGCTGAACGCTCTCTGCGCGCCGATGACGTCGTTGTTGAGGCGGCTGACGAGCGCTCCGGTGCGGGTGCGGGTGAAGAAGGCGACCGGCATCCGCTGGACGTGGTCGAAGACCGCGGTCCGCAGGTCCAGGATGAGCCCTTCGCCGAGGGTGGCGGAGAGCCAGCGGTTGAGCAGGCCCAGGCCCGCCTCGGCGACGGCGATCAGGGCGATGAAGAGGGCGAGCCGGGTGACCGTGCCCGCCTCGTCACCCCGCACGATCGCGTCGACGACCCGGCCGGCCAGCACCGGGGTCGCCACCGCGAGGAGCGCCATGACCACGCTCAGCAGCAGGAACTGCCCCAGCTGCCGGCGGTGCGGCCGCGCGAAGGCGCCGATGCGGCGCAGGGTGGCCCGGGAGAAGGGCCGCCGGTCCTGCTGGGCGTTCATCGCGCTGTGCAGCGACGTCCACGCGGTGACTTCCATGTCCATGACGTTCCTCCGGGGGCTGGATCTCTCCGGAAGGTTAGAACCTCAAGCATGCTTGAGATCAAGTCCGATCGTCGCACCGCACGCGGCGGCACGGCTCCGGCCTCGGCCCGGAGTTCCCGGCAGGGGTGCCCGCCCTCCGCCGTGGCCCGGCGGCGGAGGGCGGGTGCCGTCAGCGGGTGCGCGCCTTCGCCCTGCGGCGGGTCACCGCCCGTCCGATCGCCGCGTCGATGGCGGGCAGCGCGCTCGCGATGTCGGTGTACATCACCTGTTCCACGGTGGCCACGGAGTCCAGCCCCCGGACGAGGAAGGTGTACTCGCGGCCCCGCTCCAGCAGCAGGACGATCGGCTTGTCGAAGGCGCTGGCCCAGCCGATCTCGATATGGGTCCCCGGCGAGGGCGGGGCGCCGGGCAGCGCGACGAACACGTCGGCATCGCGGATCCCGTCCTGGTCCAGGCGCGTGCACGTGTCGGGCGGCATCAGCTCGGCGCCCCACGCCTCCCGGCGGTGGGCGTTGTGGACGTCGAGCCCGTGTCCCTCGAAGTGCTTGATCAGGAGGGAGAAGGGGGCCCGGGCCTCCTCCGGCATCTCTCCGGTGGCGGGGTCCAGGAGTTGCAGGAAGGGGCCGGCGAGGAACAGGGACCCGACGTCCAGGGCGTGGGCGAGTTCGGTGGTCATGGGGACATCAGTCCTTCCGGAAGCACTGGATGTAGGCGTCGCCGCTGGTGCCGTGCGTGTACTCGGTGGTGTCGTAGGCCGTGTAGCGGTGGCGCTCGACCCGGACGGTGCGGAAGTGCCGCACGTATTGCCACCGGAGTTCGGGCCGGGTGCTGAAGAACGGGATGAACACCCCGCCGGGCCGCAGCGCCCGGACGACCTCCGGCATGGTCCGGGCCCACAGCGCCTCGTCCTTCCACACCTCCATGTCGAGGGCGGGATCAAAGAACATGCCGTCGATGCTCTCCGAGGGGAGAGCGAAGACGCGCTGGAAGAAGTCCCCGCGTTCGACGGTGAGGTTGCCGGGGAGGTGGGGGTGCCGGTCGCGGAAGAGCTCCTCGACCTCGTCGAAGAGTTCGAGGACCGCGTGGCTGCGGGTGGCCGGGTTCTCTGCGATGCGCAGGGCCGACAGGCCGAGGCCGAGGCCCACTTCGTAGAAGTCCCGGCCGTACTCGCAGAGCATGTCGGCGCTCGCCCACATCAGCTCGCGCTCCCACGCCTGCATGGCCTGTTCACCGCCGATGCTCAGCGTCACCTCGCCGTCGTTGTCGATGAGTTCGATCGCGGGCTTGGTCTGGCTTTCCATGACAACCGTCCTTCGTCCGTCGTGCGGTGCAAAAACGGGGGGTCGGCAGCATCCCGGCCGGGTGCGCGCGTCAGTCGCGGCGCGGGACGACTCCGAAGTGGCGCCGGGCGGTGGAGATCGCGAGGTCCTGCACGGCGAAGACCGTGAAGTAGTACGCCTGCGGCGCGGTCCCCGGCGCGCAGCGCACCCGGAAGAGCACGTCCCGGGGCTCCTCACCGGCCCTGACCTTGACCGTGGCGGGCTCCACCACCGTGTCCTCGCGCAGGTAGGTGGGGACGAAGAGGCCCAGGCGCACGGGCCCGGGGCGGGCCGCGGTGAGCACGGCGCGGACCTCCAGCACGCCGCCCTGCTCGACCTCGTCGTCGGCGTAGGCCAGCAGCCCGGGCGCGTCCGGCACCCGGAAGGTGACGTCACCGCAGCGCATGCAGACCACGCAGACGGTGTCCAGGACGTAGGGCAGCAGCCCGCGGCGGGTGAACTCCTGGGCGGGGCGCCCGCAGTGGCAGCGGGCCTCGCGGACGTCCGGGTCGAGGGAGCTGCGGTCCCCGAAGTGGGCGGGGTAGTTCATGATCTCGTTCTCGGGGTTCTCCGCGACCTGCTCGGTGACCGTGTGGTCGAGGGACTGCAGGTCGGCAGCGAGGGAAGAGCGGATCTCCTCGGGCGACTGGTCGGCGAGGTGCGTGGGCCGGGCCACCCACAGGTCCACCTTGCGGGCGAGTTTGGTCAGCCGGGGGCGCAGGGGGTGGTTGTGCGGCAGCAGGTCGGAGGTGAGCAGGGCGCCCAGCCTGCGGCCCGTGGTGAGCAGGAGGGGGTCGGGCCGGTGGTCGGCGGGGGCGGGCGCGGGGGGCGCCTCGCCGGGTGCGGCCGGCAGGCCGAAGCGCATGAACGCGGGGTAGGGGTGGGAGCCGGCCAGGCTGGCGTTGAGGGTGTCGACGGAGTCGGCGCCGGTGAGGGCGGCGCGCATCCAGGCGACGTTCTCGGGCCGGTCCGAGTCGTGGACGGAGACGGCGGAGACGACGGTGCGGGCGGGGCCGTCGAGGGCGTTGAGGAGCAGCTGGTACTTGGGGTCGTAGAGCGCGAGGTCGGCGAGCGGTCCGCTGTTGCAGGCGCTGAGCACGACCTCCACGGCCTCGACGCGGTGGAGGGGCACGAGCTTGTCCTCGGGCTTGTAGCACGGCAGCCCGTAGGCGCACCGGGGGCCCAGGAGGCCGGGCCGGGCGGGGACGGTGTGGTTGCGGCCGCAGATGGTGAACTCGCCGAGGTTGACGCTGTCGTCCTTGCCGTGGCCCTGGAAGACGACCCTGCGCCACCGGGTGCGGAGGATCTCCGCCTGGATGTCGGCGCGCTCGAAGTCCCGGTCGTCGAAGACCCGCACGCCGGGCAGGTGGGGCGGCCGGTCCGTGTCGGTGAACAGGCCCAGCGCGTCGACGCCGGCGGCGGGCTCGGCGTACTGCTTGGCCACGTTCCAGGCGACGGAGGCGCCGTCACGGCCGCTCAGCAGCGTCAGGCCGTGTTCCCGGCCGCGGTAGGAAGCCAGCAGGAGGGCGCGTACGGGGTCGAGGTTGAGCCGGTCGTAGGCGCCGACGAGGAGCAGGGTGCCGGGGTAGCGGTCGAGGAACGCGGCGGGGTCGGCCAGCTCCTCCTCAGCCGGCCAGTGGTGGGCGAGGGGCCGGGCCAGTTCGGCCACCCCGGCGGGCAGTTCCTTCTCCCCCAGGATGACGCCGAAGTCGAGCGGGTGCGGGCGGTGTGTGCCGGTGTACAGGCGGGACGCCAGTTCCGCGCTGTCGGCCAGGTCGGCGCGGCCGGAGACCGGTACGGGCACGGGCGTCCGGTCGGGAGCGTCGAGGAAGGCGCGTACGGCGCCGGGCAGTTCCTCGTCGGCGACCGGGCGGAAGAGGCTGTCCGGCCGGTGGGGGGACGGCTCGGGGCGCTGGTCGGTGACGGCGGACTTCATGACGGGTTACCTCGTGTCTCTGGCACTGAACCGGTGCGAGGGGGCGGGTGGGGGCGAGTGAGGGCAGGGGGCGTCACGGCGGGGGCCGGGTGGCCCGGGCGCCGCTCACGTCGCACACTCCTCGGGGGTGCGGGCTCCCCGGCCCAGCAGGCCGCGGCAGGCGAAAGCCAGGCCGGCGCCCGCCAGGGCCACGGCGAAGGCGGCGGCGAACACCCCGTGCGGCCCGGCGGGCTCCATCAGCAGCCCCCCGGCCTGCTGGCCCAGGGCGTCCCCGGCGACGGTCGCCAGCATCGCCCAGGTGAACGCCTCCGTCAGCGACCGGCTGTCCGCCACCGTGCTGACGAGGGTCATCTCGCTCGCCGACACCAGGGCGATGGGCGCGCTGCCCACCGCGAGGGCCACCGCCAGGGTCAGCGGGGACGTCGCCAGCAGCGGCAGGCCGGTACCGGTGGCGTAGGCGAGGACGAGGCGCGGGAAGCGCCGGTGCACCGCGACCTGTGACTGGGAGCGGCCCAGCCAGAGCGCGCCGACGGCGCTGCCGACCCCCCAGCAGGCGTAGACGACGCCGGTGCCGGCGTGTGCGCCGTGCGCGTCGACGAAGGCCGGGATGGCCAGGGTCATCAGGCCGACGGGGACGGCGCACACCGCCATGACGCAGGTCAGCGCCAGCATCGCCGGGCTCCGCAGCGGCCCCGTCAGACGGCCCGGCCCGCCTTCGGCCTTCGCGCTCTTCTCCGTCGCCTCCTCGGTGCCCGCCGGGAGGCGGGTGCAGGCGAGGCCCAGGGCGCCGGCGCCGCCGATCGCCGCGGCCGTCGTCAGCGCGATGCCGGCCGATCCCGCCAGCATCAGGGCGGCGAGCATCAGGGGGGCGCCGATCACCAGGACTTCGGTAAGCAGCGCCTCCCAGAGGTAGGCGATCTCCCGGTCGTCGTCGCTGAGCGGCAGCCGGGCCCACAGCGAGCGCATGCAGGCGTTGGCGGGCGGCAGGGACAGCCCGGCGAGGACGGCCGTGGCGGGCTGCGCCCAGCCGCCCGGTTCGGTGGCCCAGGTGAACAGCGCGAGTGCCGCCGGGTAGCAGATGCCGGTGGCGAGCAGGACCGGGCGCCGTCCCTTGCGGTCGACGCGGCGGGCGACGAGGGGGCTGCCCAGCGCCATGCCGCCGGTGTACAGCGCGGCGGCGAGACCGGCCTGCGCGTAGCTGCCGCCCTGTTCCCTGACCACCAGGATCAGGGCCAGGGACGCCAGGTAGACGGGCAGCCGGGAGACCACGCTCCACCAGGCCGGCCCCGCCACGTGGCGGCGGGTGAGCAGGTCGAGGAAGCGGTGGGGCAAGCCGTCGGTCACTGCCTCGGTCTCCGTTCCGTGGCCGCGCGGTGCGGCCTGACGAGGGTCTTGCGCGCCGGTGCCCGGGGGTGGGCGGGCGCGCCGGTGGCGGGTGGTCAGTGGGTCACGGCGCCGCTCCCCCGCCCGGGGCACGGCCGGGGTGCCGGGGTCAGCTCGATGGTGAAGGCGTCGAGGACGGCGCGCATGCGGTTTTCCACCTCACCGATCGTTGTGCCCGTCACATGGACGTACCCGGACGCGTTGTGCGAGGCGCGGCGGGCCGCCACCGGGTCGCCGGCCCGCACGGTGAGAACGGCGTCGATGACCCCGGGGATGCGCAACAGCTCCTCCCGGGGGGTGATCCGGGTGACGGTGCCCGAGCCGGGAAGGGGCAGCAGCAGGTCGCCCACGCAGCGGCGGGCGCCGTACCGGAGGTTCGGGCGCCGGCCCAGGTAGACGTCCAGGGTGGCGGCGAACACGTCGAAGCCGTAGGCGTGTCCGTGGTTGGCGGTGATCTCGCAGCCGGCCGGCCGGAGCCCGATCTCGCCCGCGTGGACCTCGCCGTCGACGAGGAAGAACTCCATGTGGACGTACCCGTGGTCGAGCGCCATGCCGGTGGCGATCCGCTGGACGAGGGCGCGCAGATCGACGTCCGGCCCTTCGCCGGTGGCGACGCTGATGTTGGCGTTCATCGCACCGTCGACGATGTCGAGCGGGCGGCACGGCATCGCGCTCGGCCAGGCGTCCAGGACCTCGCCGCCGTGCAGGAGCGCGCACACCTCCCATTCCGTGCCGCCGAGGTGCTCCTCGGCGAGCCAGTCCCGGGCGCCGAAGTCGACGCCGGCGAGCGCCGCGGGGCCGGGCAGGCGGTAGGTGTCGACGCAGGCGAAGGAGTCGACGGGTTTGAGGACGACGGGCCAGCCGGCCTGCGCGGCGAACCGTTCGACGTCCCCGGCGGTGGCCACGCGCGCGTAGCGGGCGGTCCGCAGCCCCAGTTCCCGGAACCTGTCCTTCATGGCGGCCTTGTCGCGGACCCAGCGCACCTGGCGTCCGGTGAGGTGGGGCAGGCCGATGAGCTCGGCGAAGTGCTGGGCGACGCCCTGGCGCGGCTCCGAGGGGTTGCAGAAGCGGTCGGGGCGCCGGGGCAGCGTGGCGGCCCAGGCGTCGTAGCGCCGGGCCTCCTCCGTCAGGGGTACCCCCTCGCGGATCCAGAACGCCGGGAGGTGGGCCGTCTGCCGCAGGTACGCGTCGGAGAGGTCGCGGCGCGCCTCGGCGAACCGCAGCAGCACCAGGTCCGGCGGCAGGGCGCGGGCGGCGTACCGGGTGAAGGAGGTGGCGCGGTCGTCCGCCATCAGCAGCACCGGCCGTGGCTGTCCGGGCCCGGTCATACCGCCTCCAGGGTCTGCCGCAGGGCCTTGACCGCGAGGACCTGTTCCTGCTCGGGGAGTTCCGGTGACAGCGGGACGCACAGGGTGCGGTCGAGGAGGTCGCGGGTGCGGGCGAAGCCGTCGCGGCTCAGGGCGAGGGGGCCGGCGGGGGCGAGGTTCCAGGGGAAGCCGTCGCCGTACAGCGAGCGCCGGCCGGTGAGCACGGGGTGTTCGGGCAGGAAGTATTTGCCGAGTGTCCAGTTGGCGATGGAGCGGGCGGTGAGGGCGGCCACGGCGGCGTCGCGCAGTTCCCGGCTCTCCCAGCGGAAGCGCAGGCTGATCTTCACATCGCCCGCGGCACGGGGCAGTACCGTCAGGTCGGGGCGGTCGGGGAGTTCCTGCATGGCGAGGGCGTGCATGCGTTCCAGGCCGGCGAGCAGTGCGTCGAGGTGGCGGAACTGCTGGTACTGGATGGCCGCCACGCCTTCGCTGGTGACGAAGTTCTCGCCGAAGTGGGCGTCCTGGTTCCACGTCGGGTAGTGGCCGGGGACGCGGGCCGAGCCGTGGTCGTGGTAGCAGCGCATGGTCTCCCACGCGGCGCGGTCGCCGGTGACGAGCAGCCCGCCCTCGCCCGAGGTGAGGACCTTGTTGTGGTGGAAGCTGAAGGTTCCGGCGTAGCCGCGGGTGCCGGCGTGCCGGCCGTCGGGGAACCTCGCCCCGAGGGCCTGGGCGCAGTCCTCGACGACGTACGGGACGCCCTCGGGCAGCGGTGCGACCGTGCCCTCCATGTGGGCGACGATGCTGCGCCGGGTGCCGGGGGGCAGCAGGGTGGTGTCCATGGACAGCGAGTCGTCGACGTCGACGAGGACGGGGATCAGCCCGCTGGAGAGCACCGCCCCCGCGACGGCGACGAAGGTGACGGCGGGGATGTGCACGAGGTCGCCGGTGCGCGGGCGGGTGGAGATCAGGGCGAGCCGGAGGGCCTCGGTGCAGTTGTGGACCGCCAGGACGTGGCCGGCGCCCAGGCGTTCGGCGACCCGGCGCTCCAGCCGGGAGGCGACGCTTTCGCCGTCCGTCTGGTAGCGGAACAGGACGCCCTGGTCGATCGCTTCGCGCAGCTCGTCCATGTCGGACCAGTCGAGGTAGTTGGCGCCGTAGGGAAGGAACCGCTGTCCGAGCCGCTTGTCGAGGGTCATCGCGCATCAGGCTCCGTGATCGGGTACGCCGCGGTGTCGACGGCCATCTCCTGGCCTCGGTAGTTGCGGAGCAGCAGGCCGTCGGGGGTGCGGGTGAAGTAGGGCTGCGCGAGGGGGATCTTGCCGATCTTGGTGGTCAGGACGTACTGCGGGACCCCGAACCCGGTGATGTGCCCCTGAAGGCCCTCCATGATCTCCCAGCCCTTCTCGACGGAGGTCATGAAGTGGGAGACACCGGTGACGTTGTCGCAGTGGTAGAGGTAGTACGGGCGGACGCGGATGCGCAGCAGCTCGGTCATCAGCGTGCGCATGGTGGTGACGTCGTCGTTGATGCCCCGGAGCAGCACGGTCTGGTTCCCGACCGGGATGCCGTGCCGCAGCAGGCGGTCCACCGCGGCGGCGGCCTCCGCGGTGATCTCCTTGGGGTGGTTGAAGTGGGTGTTGAGCCAGACGGGGTGGTAGCGGGAGAGCATCTCGCACAGCCCGTCGGTGACGCGCTGCGGCAGCAGCACGGGGAACCGGCTGCCGATGCGGATGATCTCCACGCTCGGGATGGCCCGCAGTCCGGCGACGATCTCCTCGAGCTTGCCGTCCCGGTACGACAGGGGGTCGCCGCCGGTCAGGAGGACGTCACGGATCTCGGGGTGGTCGGCGATGTAGCGGAAGTCCTCGTCGAAGGACTCGCCCTCGTCGTCGCGGAAGTAGGTTCCGGTGACGTCGGTGGTGTGGAACTTCCTGGTGCAGTGCCGGCAGTAGACCGGGCACGCCTCGGTGACGAGCATGATCACGCGGTCCGGGTACTTGTGCACCACGCGGTTGGTCTTGCGGTAGTACATGTCGCCGACCGGGTCGACCTCGGCGCCGGGGAACTCCGCCAGCTCCCCGAGGGCGGGGACGCCTTGCAGCCTGATGGGGCAGTTGGGGTCGACGGGATCCATGAGGGAGGCGTAATAGGGGGTGATGCTCCACCGGTAGGTGCCGGCGGCGCCGGCGATGGCCTTCTCCTCGTCGGGGCTGAGGGCGATCCACTGGCGGGCCTTCGCGACGGTCGTGACGCGCTTGCGCATGTGCCAGCGCCAGTCGTTCCACTCCGCGTCGGGGACGCGGGGCCGGACCGGGGCGGCGCGGGTGCCTGCCGCCACCGTGTCGCGGGCTGGGGGGTCGGTTGCGCCGGGCGTGCGGGACATGGCGACTCCAGGGTCGGTGCCGGCAAGTGCGGATGATCAGCAGGTGCGGGGCCGGGCGCGCGGTGCGGCGGGCCCAGGGGTGGCGCCGTGGGGCGGTCAGAGGGGAGCGAGGGAGAGCTGGCGCAGGGTGCGGGCCACCCGCTGGGCGCCCCGCAGGTCGTCCGCCGCCGGGTCGAGCGTGCTCCACGGCGGAGGGCCGGGCGGCCCGGGGGGAGCCCACAGCGCGGGGTCGGCGGGGTCGTGGGCCGTCGCCACGGGGCTCACCCCGGCCACCTGGCGGGCCAGGTCGCGCTGGGCCGCTCCCAGGGGCGGGAGGAACACCAGAGGTGAGCGCCGGGCCTGAGCGAGGGTCAGGGCGCCCATCGTGGGGGCGGCCAGGAAGACATCGGCGCCCGCGTGCAGGGCGTCGGCGTCCGTCTCGGCGGCGCGCGTCACCCGCACGCCGTCCAGGCCGTCCAGCGCGGCGCGGACCGGTGCGAGCCGGGTGTCGCAGACCACCGCGCACCGGCCGGTGCGGCGTACCGCCTCGGCGGCCAGCGGGCGCAGCGGCCCGGCGGCGAACGCGTCGGCTTCGTCCTCCGGCACGTCCCACGCGGACAGCAGCAGCAAGGTGCCCGCGCGCGCCCGGTTCCGGGTGAGCCGGGCGGGGGCGAGGGTCCCTGTGGCCCGCTCACCGCTCGGCGGGGGCCCGGGCAGCCACCCCGGGCGGTGCACCCGGCACAGGGCCCCGTCCGGCCCGGCGCCGGGCCCGTGGCCCGAGCGCAGGTGCACCACGGGTACCCCGAGGTCCAGGAGCCGCGCGGTGGCGTCGGTGTCGTCGCAGACCAGCGCCACGTCCCGCGGTGACACCCCCGAAGGGGGCCCGGGGAGTGCGCCGGCGGTGCGCAGTCCGCCCAGGTGGGCGGCCACGCGGCGGCGGGCGAGCAGGGAGTCCAGCTGCTCGTCCCGCGAGGCGAGCAGCACCGTGGCGGGGGTCAGTACTGCCATGGCGTCACGGAGCCGAGCCGGGCGATGTCGTCGCTGTATCCGGCGGCCGTCGTGGAGCAGCCGCCGCACAGCGCGGGGCCGCGGTCCCGGAAGAAGTCGGCGTGGGCCCGGAAGGCGGGCGTGTCGAGGTGGATGACGCCGTTCTCGCGCAGCGGGGCACCGCCCGGACCGCCGTCGCCCTCCCGGTGCGGGAGGCAGCTGCACGCGTACATGCGCCCGTACTTGCCGTCGAGGTAGATGACGTCGTCCACGACGTGGCACAGCGGCGCGGAGGCGCGCGGGGTCACGGACTCGGTGAAATAGCGTTCCTGTTCCTCCGGCGTGTCGCCGTAGAACCGTTTGCCCATCGGGACGAGGACGGAGCGCGGGTCGGCGTCGTAGAGCTGGTCGCAGACGTCGCGCACGTGCCCGGGGTCGGGGTAGCTGACGGCGCGGTCCAGTTTCAGCGCGGACAGCTCCCACTGCCGGACGCCGGCCTCGGTCAGCACCTTCTGCAGTTGCGGCATCTCCGGGTAGTTGTGCGGTCCGACGACCGTGTTGACCCTCGGCAGGACCCCGAGGGCGGCGGCTGCCCGCAGCCCGCGCAGGCCGTTGTCGAACATGCCGGGCGAGCGCCGGTAGACGTCGTGCGTCGCGGCGGATCCGCCGTCGAGGCTGACGATCACCTGGGCGAGGCCGGCCCCGGCCAGCCGCTCCGCCATCTTCGGCAGCAGCATGCCGTTGGTGATGAGGGACATCTTCACGCCCGCGGCCGTGCCGGCCCGCACCAGTTCCACGACGTCGCGGTGCATCAGGGGTTCGCCGCCGGTGAAGCGGACGTAACCCACTCCGGCCGCCAGGGCCTTGGGCAGCAGGTCGTCGAAGTCGTCGAGGGAGAAGCGGAAGGTGTCGCGGGACAGGGCGTATTCGCACATGAAGCAGTCGGCGTTGCAGGCTTCCAGGATCCGGACGAAGAGGTACCGGTGACGCTCAGGCATGGCAGTGTGGTCTTCCGGGCCGCTCACGGGCAGGGGACGGGCCGAGCCGGGGTCAGGCGGGCAGGGGTGCCCGCGGCAGTATCCCCAGCAGGGTGTCGGCCACCTGTGCCGCGCCGCGGGTGCCGACGCTTCCTGTCAGGCCGCCCCAGTCGGCGGCGGGGGTGGCGCGGTGCAGGGCCGCCAGGACGCCGTCGCGGACGGCGCCGGCCGTGCTCCGGCGGCGGTCCGGCGCCGCGGCCGCCCCGGCGATCCCCCGGTAGATCACCTGGAGCGCCGCGTCCTCGCCGGCCGCCCGCAGGGCCAGGGCCTCGTCCTCGGCGAAGACCCCGGACGGCCACACGACCCGGACGTCGCGGCGCACCGCGCGGCTGTGGAAACGGCCGTTGAAGATCTGGCTGAGATTCTGCGGCGGCAGACAGACAGTGGGCACGGCCAGGCTGCCGGCTTCGAGGAGCGTGGTGAGCCCGGGCGAGGCGAGGAGGACGTCGCAGTCGGCCAGCCGGCGGAGGAACGCGCTGTGGGAGAGCGCCCCGGCCGTGACGCGCACGGGTGCGGACGCCGGACCGTTCGCGATCTGCTCGGCCGTGCCGGCGGGGAGGTTGCCCGCGACGTGCACCTCCCGGACGCCGTACGCGGCGAGCGCCTCCAGGGCGGCGGGGACGACGAGGCGGGGGTAGGGCGTCCAGTCGCCGAGGTGCGGCGCGCGCAGCCCGCCGAGGCTGACCAGCGCCGTGCGGAACGGGCCGGCGGGGGCGGCAGGAGCCGCGCCGGCACCCGGGCCGGTGCCGATGACGGCCTCGACCCAGTGCAGCGCGCGGACGGATTCCAGCACACCGCGGCACTCCGCGGGCAGTTCGACGCAGCTTTGCGCGCAGTAGGCCGAGACGTCCAGCGGCAGTGCGCTCCGGTCCCCCTCGGTCCACAGGAACGGCAGGCTGTCGACGAACACCGTGGGGACCCCGGCGGTCTCCAGCGCCATCGCCGCGGCGCCGTCCAGCACCACCACCGCCGCGTCCACCCGTTCCGCACGCACGACGTCGGTGAGGGCGCCGGGGACGTCGTGGGCGGAGCCCGGCAGGTCGTACCAGCGGTCGATGGGGTGCTCGGCCAGCAGGGGCCGGCCCAGCCCCGAGGCCAGGCCGACGAAGCGCAGCGGCCGTGCCGCGCGCCCTCGCAGGGCGGCCAGGACGGCGCTGAGCTTGCCGGAGCTGCCCCAGCCGAATTCGGCACCGGCGACGGCGACGGTCACGGCGCCGGCTCCGGGTCCGGCAAGGCGCCGGCCGGCGGGCTCGGGGCTCGGCGTGCGGGGCGGCGGCGGGGGCGGCGGGTGGGGCACAGAACGCATCGTCGCTGTCTCAACTCTCTGGGGCGGTACGGGTCGAGCCGGGTGCGCTGAGGGAGAGCCGGGTGCCGGGTGGGGGCCGTGCGGACCTGTGGTCCCGGGCCGGGGGCCGGGGCGGAATCGGTACGTTCGCGGGCTGATCCGCATAAGAACCGAATAGGGCGCTTCCGCCACATAAAACGATTGCCCAGGCCATCCAGTGACGCAAGGGCGGTGCCGTCGACTTCCGGCCAGCGGCCGCCTCCCGCCCCAGCCGCAGGACGAGCTGACCGGGCGCCCAACAGGCGATACCGCGCCCGGAGCCCGGTGTGCGCCCGCGCACCGGAGCGGAGGACACACCACGGGGCGGCCGGAACCAGGCGGTGGCGACTCCGGACGGTGTGGGGGTGCCCGACGCCGCCACGCGGCGGCCACACCTCTACCATGACCCCTTTGACCTGGACATTTCCGAAAATGAGCGAGTGCGTAGTGACAACTGAACGACCCTCGTCCGACAGACCGTCAGGTGACGGTGCCCAGCCTCCCTCGGTGCCGGACGAGGTCTGGGAGCGGTTCGCGCGGGACCACGAGAGGGCGATCCGCGCGTCCGCCCCCAAGGAGCCGTCGGCGCAGGAGCGTTCGGAGCCGCGGCCGGCGCAGGGGCGCGGGAAGCTGTTCGCGGGAGCCGCCCGGCGCGGCCGGAGCGCTTCGCCCGAGCTGCCCGAAGGCTGGCGCACCGGGCCGGCGTGGCGGGAGATGGACGGGCGGAGCACCCGCGGGCGCCGGCTGCGCGGCGGCGTGGGCGTCCTGGCGGCCGTCGCGGTCATTCTCGTGGCCCTCAACCCCGGCAAGGCCCTCTCCTGGCTCCCCGGTGGCCCGGAAGGCGACGCGGCGGCCTCGCACAGCAGCCCGGCGCCACTGCCCCCGGAGACCGGCCGCCCCTCGGCGGCGCCCGGCGGGGCCGGCGCGGACACCCCGACGCCCGGCCGCCCCTTCGCCGGATCGCCGGCGGAGCGGTACGCGGACGGCCCGGCCGGCATCGTCCTGCCCGAGGCGGAGGCCGTGGGCGACATGACGAAGGAACAGGTGGCCTCCGCCCTGAAGCTGACCAAGGACTTCCTCGTCGCCGCCAACCTCGACCCGGCGACCTTGCGCGGTGAACGCCCGGCCGCGGCCCTGGCCCTGCTCGACCCGCTCCAGGAGGGCGTGGCCGACACCCTGTCGGCCGGCCTGAGCAAGCCCGACCGGGAGCACGACCCGCTCATGCTCGTCAGCCGCTTCGACCGGAACGAGGTGTCCATGGCCGGAGAGACCGTCAAGACGCGGGGCCGGATGACGTTCGAGGCGGGGAAGAACGGCTCCGTGGCCGTCCACGCCGACTACACCTTCGTCTATCCGCTGACCAAAGCGGCCAAGGGCTCCCACGCGGTGGAGCGCACCATCGTGCGCCGCGTCCTGGACACCGAGGTCCTCGACCCCGCCCGCTTCAAGGTGACCCCCGGCACGCTGGTCGTCCGCTCCTACGCGGTGGACATCGCCAACTCCTCCTGCGGTGTGTACGACGGTTTCCTCCACCCGGTCTTCGACGCCGACCGCCGGGGGGCGGCCCGGCCGTCCGGCCCCGCCGTCGACCCCTACGACCGCAGCCGGGAACTGGACGCCGCCCGGGGCGCGGGCGGCCGGGCCGGCGGCGACGACCCGTGCGGCACGGTCACCCGGACCTGAACCACGGCCGCGCCGGGCGGCGTCAGGAGAATTCCGCGCCGACAGGGGTGACGAGCCGTCAGGTACCTCGTAGGGTGCCCGCGTCGACACCACAGGAGGAACCGTGAGAACAGGTATCCGCAGCAGCGCGGGCATCGGCACAGCGGCAGTGATCCTGATGGCCGCGGGCGTGGTCATGGCGCCGTCGGCGTCCGCCGCGAAGGGCGACTGCCCCAGGGAATACGTCTGTGTATGGAACAACACGTCGTTCGACGGCGCGCCGGCCTGGAAGTCGAAGGGCAACCTCTACAACCTGAAGTCGTCTGCCGGTATGTCGATCTTCAACAACGGCACGGCGTACCCGGGTGGCGACCACATCCGGTGGCGGGCCACCTGGTCCAGCGGGCAGACCTCTTCCGGATGTCTGCACTACCCGCCGGACGCGGGCAACTCCTTCATCCTCTACGGCGATGTCACCCTGAACTCCGCCGTGTGGGGCGGGGAGTGCTGATCTGACCGGTCCGCCCTCTTCGCGACGGCAGGGCGCGGCCCCGGCGGAGAGCCGTCCGCCGGGGCCCGCTCGGTGCTCTCAGGCCCCCTGGGCCGCATCGGTCGGCCGGCGCCGCCCGGGCACGGCCGCCCCGTCGTCCGTGAACTGCTTGCGCTGCAGCTCGTAGAGGCTGTGGAAGATGCCGGCGGGGCCCCGGTCCATCAGCTCCTCGAACGTGCCGCTCTCCCGCAGGCTCCCCTTCTCCAGGACGTGGATGAGGTCGGCGTGGCGCACCGACGCGAGGCGGTGCGTGATCAGCAGGATGGTCTGGCCGGTCTCGGCCAGCCGCCGGATCTGCTCGAAGACGTCGAGTTCGGCGCGGGCGTCGAGCGCGGAGGTCGGCTCGTCGACGATGAGGATGTCCGCGTCGCGGTACCGGGCCCGGGCGATGCCCATCTTCTGCCACTGCCCGCCGGAGATCTGGTGGCCGCCCTTGTAACCGCGGCTGAGGAGGGTGTTCCAGCCGCGGGGCAGCTCCTCGATCACCTCGTCCGCCCCCGCGTACCGGGCCGCCGCCTCGATGCGCTCCTCGTCCAGTGGCCGGTCGGTGCGGCCGATGGCGACGTTCATGCGGGCGGTCAGCGGCCAGCGGTGGAAATCCTGGCTGACCATCGCGAACCGGGAGAACAGCTGGGCCCGGTCCAGGGCGCCCGCGTCGACCCCGTCCCAGCGGACGGAGCCGCCGTCGGGCCGGTAGAGGCCGGCGAGGAGTTTGACGAGGGTCGTCTTCCCGGAGCCGTTCTCCCCCACCAGGGCCACGATCTTGCCCGTGGGGATGCCGAGCGTCACCCCCTTCAGGGCGGGCCGCCCGCCCTCGGCGCTGCCGGGATAGGTGAAGGTGACGTCCTCGAAGTGGATGGCCTTGGGCCGCGCCGGCACGGGCAGGCCGCCGACGGGGATGGCCCGCTTCGTCGCCTCCCCGCACAGCCGTTCCAGGTCCATCACGTAACACGCCTCTTCGTAGAGGCTGTTGACCTGGAGGATCAGTGTGGTGAGGCTGGCCGCGCCGCTGCGGGTGGCCAGCACCGCCGTTCCCGCGACCGAGAGGGCCATCACTCCGGTCAGCAGCAGCCCGCCCAGCGCGAGGTACGTCACCAGCGTGGCCACGCCCGTCAGGGCCGACGCGATCAGCCGGGTGCGGGCGGCGCTCCTGGCGAGCCGGGTCTGTTCCTCCTCCGCACTCTCCGACATCTTCCTGAAGTGCGTCAGCAGGAACGGCCCCACGTCGTGCACCCGGATCTCGGGCGCGGGGTCGGTGCGGATCAGTGTCTGGCTGAGCAGCCGGCCGGCCCGCGCGTGCTGGGCCCACCGCTGGAAGGATGCGTACCGCGTGCGGGAGTTGCGCAGCGCCGCCCAGGAGCGGGGCAGGGTCATCAGGAGCAGCAGGGGCAGGAGCACCGGGTGCAGGACGGTGAGCACACCGGCCGCGGCGGCGAAGGACACCAGGGCGCCGATGACCGCCGTGCAGTACCTGATCATGCGGCGGGCGCCGGACGCGCCGTACTGTGCCGAGTCCAGGAGCCGGTGGAACTCCTCGTCCTCGATCGCCTCCAATTCCACGCGGATCACGCGCTCCAGGTACGTCTCGGTGGCCACGCGCTCCACCTTCGGCTCCAGGCTTCCGGTGCCGGCGGTCGACGCCGACATCGCCAGGGCCCCGACGAGGCTGGTGACCGCGACCCAGATCAGCGCGGGCACCGCCGCGTGGAGGCGGCCGGCGAGGGGGCCGGCGGCCAGGACGGCCGCGAGGACGTGGTTGACGGCGACGAGGCCGACCGCCTGGGTGACGCCGTGGAGCACTTCCGCGCAGCCCACCGCCCACAGGGCGCGGCGGTCGGCCCGGTGGGCCAGCCGGATGGTGGAGGCCACCAGGCGCGGCAGGCTCCGGGCCATGGCCCACAGCGACATCTCCAGGTAGGCGTCCTCGTGCGTGTTCCAGCCCGTGTCGTGCAGCAGCGGCCCGCCGAACAGCAGGTGCTCCGAGGGTGACCCCTCCTCTTTGGTGCCGTCCTCTTTGATGCCGGCTCGTCCGCTCACCGCGCGCTCCCGTCGGTGGTGGGCCAGCCGTGCGTGGACAGCAGGTCCCCGGAGACGAACTTGCCGAGCACGGCGGCGGTGCAGGGGACGCAGTCGGCGGGCGGGCGCGCCGGGTCGGCCCATACGAGGCCGGAGCACTTGGCCGGTTCCAGGTTCCGCGGTTCGCCCGACCAGCGCTGCGCGGTGAAGACGACCCCGACCCGGGCCGCTCCCTCCGGACCGCGGTGGTGGACGAGGTGGCAGAACTCCATGTCCGGCGGGTCGATCGTCACACCGACCTCTTCGCCGACTTCGCGCAGCGCGCCCGCGGTGACGGTCTCGCCCTCCTCCAGGTGTCCGCCGGGCGGCGCGAGCAGCCCGCTCGCGTACACGTCGCCTGCGCGCCGCAACAGCAGGACGCGGCCGTCGTCGCGGTGCAGCAGGACCATCACGTCGACCACGCAGGTGTAGCGCCGCTGGTGCCTCATGCCGAGCACCTCCCGGCGGTGACGGCGGTGTTCCCGGCCGTGGCCGGATGGTCGTGTTCGAATGGCAGATCCACCCCGCCGGTGTTCGTGTGACCGTCGTGACGGTGATGCACTACGCCTCCTCATTGACACGGGGATCGGACGAGTGATCGGGAAAACGACCCCCGTTGGGGGGCGTCACGGCCACCGGGGGACGTTTTGTCGTGCAGATTTTCGAACGCTCGTCAATCGGCCCGCGAGCAGGGGGCGGACGGCCCGTCGGCGTTTGTGCGATTCACTCCACCGTGGTCGGTCACCCGATCCGGGGGTTGCGTTGCTGCCGGAAACGATCACGTGGCGCCCCTTGCCTTCCGCTCACGGCGCGTCCGGGGAAGGCGCTTTGCACACGGGGCCGGGACGGCACGGAGCGCGCGGCCCGGCCCGCGCTTCCCCCGTGCGGAAGTCCGCGCCGTGTGTCCGAGGGGTGGACAGGGCGCCCGGCCTCACGTCCCTTGCCCGCCGGCCCTCGTCACCTCTTAACCGGTTGCCCGCAGGGGTGGGCGGGTGGCACGGTCGCACCCATGTCGACGATCACCACGCGTCCGCTGGGCCCGGAGGACTGGCGCCTGTACCGGACCGTCCGCCTGACGGCCCTGGCGGACGCGCCCGAGGCGTTCGGGGCCACCTGGGCCGACGAGAGCACGTTCCCCGAAGAGAAGTGGAAGGACCGGCTCGGCCGGCGCAACTCGTTCGTGGCCGTGCGCGACGGGGAAGCGTGCGGGCTCGTCGGAGTGGTACCGCTGGATTCGCGCGTCGCGGGGCTGGTCTCCATGTGGGTGGCGCCCGGCGCCCGGAGTCAGGGCGTGGGCGGCCTTCTCGTCGCCAGGGCCCTGGAGTGGGCCGCCGACAACGGCTTCCCGGAGGTGCGCCTGTGGGTGTCGGAGGGGAACGACCGCGCCGAGCGGCTCTACAGCCGGCAGGGCTTCCGGCGCACGGGAGAGGTCCAGCTCATCCGCGACGGCGAGGACGCGGAGGAGTTCGCGATGTCCCGCCACGCGGGACCCTAGGCGCGTCCCCGTCGCCTTGCCGCCTGCGGCGGCGAGCGCCCTGCGGGCACGTCCTCAATCTCCCCCAGCGGTAGCTGGGGGAGATTGAAAACACCGCCGCGCAGCGGCGAAGGCAGCGCCGGCTCAGGGCCGCGTCATCGTGTCCGGCCGGCGGTCGGCCGGGAGGGCGCAGGCCGGCGTGCCGCCCGGCATGCGGTCCCGGTTGTTCGCAATCACGCGGTAGACGCCGTGCGCGGCCCAGCTCACCGGGGGCAGCCGGAGCAGCGCTCCCAGGGGCGCCCAGGCGCCCCGACCGCTGAGCATCAGCTTGGCGACCGCCTGGGCTCCGCCGTACACCGCCCCGCCGGGGGTGATCCACAGGAGTTCGTACTCGGCCCGTTCCCGCGTCACGCCCAGCGCGTCCAGATCCGCGAACTGCCACGCGGTGACCTCGCAGTCGGGCCGGACGTATTTCTCGGCGTACGTCACCGAGGTGGTACAGAAAGCACAGTCGCCGTCGTAGACGAGCACAGGTCGGGTCCGCATGGATCTCATGATGCCGTGCGCCGGCCGGGCGGGGTCACGCGGGTGACGGAACCCTGCCCGGCCGGGCGCACCTCAAAGGCACCGCGTCACCTCCGGCCGGGGCATTGCCAGCGCCACGACAGTCAACTTAGGCTCACCTAAGTCGAGTCGGCGGTGTACACCGCACGTACCCGGCCTCACCCATGCCGCGCGCCGGTGACCAGGCGTGCGACGGACCCACCTCGGAAGGGGGGCCGCACATGACCGGTGCGGAGCACGAGAAGGAGTACACACCGCCGGGCTGGCAGGCTCGCGACACCGTGATGCGGCTGGCCTTCGGGCAGATGAGCACCCAAGTCCTCGGCGTGGCCGTACGCCTGGGGGTGTTCGACCGCGTCGGCGGGGGTGAGGGGACGGCCGACGGTCTCGCCCGCGCTCTCGGCACCCACCCCGGGGCCACCCTCCGCCTGCTGCGCGCGCTGGCCGGCCTGGGGCTGCTGGCCGAGACCGCCCCGGGCGCCTTCGTGACCACCGCGGCGGGCGACCTGCTGCGCTCCGGAACCCCCGGCACGCTCCTGTCGCTGGCGCGGATGTTCACCGACCCCTCGATGCAGCGCGGCTGGGAGTTCCTCGACCAGGCCGTCCGTACCGGGGAGACCACCTTCGAGACCGCTTTCGGCACGGACTTCTTCGGCCACCTCAAGGAACACCCCGAGCTGTCCGCCGAGTTCAACGTGGCGATGGGACAGGCCACGCTGGTCGCGGCCGAGGCCCTGCCCGGCCACCACGACTTCGGCCGCTACGGCACCATCGTGGACGTGGGCGGCGGCGACGGCACCCTGCTCGCCGCCATTCTGCGCGCGCACCCCGGGCCGCGCGGCGTCATCTACGACACGGCTGAAGGGCTCGCCCAGGCCCCCGCCCGCCTCGCCGCGCAAGGGCTCACCGACCGCGTCACCCTCACGGTGGGCGACTTCTTCGCGTCGGCCCCGGCCGGCGGGGACCTCTACCTGCTCAAAAGCGTGATCCACGACTGGACCGACGAGCAGTGCGTCACCATCCTCCGGCACATCCGGACGGTCATCCCCGACAGCGGAACCCTCATGATCGTCGAACCTGTCCTGCCGGCCGTCGTCGACGCCGGCACCACCCCGCTGGCCTACCTCAGCGATCTCAACATGCTTGTGAACGTCGGGGGCCGGGAGCGGACCGCGGACGATTTCGCCGCCCTGTGCACGGAGGCGGGGTTCGCGCTCGACGCCGTCAGCCCGCTGCCCCAGCCGAACGTCTTCCACGTCGTGGAGGCCAAACCGGTCTGACGGTGCCCGAGGGCAGGGCCATCGGTCGCAGCACAGAGGAACACGGAACGTGGCCGCCCGCCGCCGGTCTGCGATCAGTGCCGTCGTGTCGCCGAGGTTTTAAAATGGAACAACCGTGCAGCCGCCCGGCGCGGGCGGCCACGGTGGCACGCACCCGCGAGGAAGTGATCCGGATGGGGCTCAGGGCGGAGGACGTCGGCCCCGTGCTCGCCCGTGAGCAGTTCTTCGGCGGGGAGCCCGTCGAGGGGGCCGTGCGCGGCCCGATCCTGGAGTCGTGGCAGCGCTCCCGGTCGCTGGGGCTCTCACCGGACGGCTGTGAGCTGCCCTTCACCGACGATCTGGACCTCCAGGGCCGTCTCGTGCGCGCGGCCGGGCCCGTGCTGGACCGGCTGGAGGCCCGCTTCGCCGGCCGGAACATGAACATCTCGCTGGCCGACGGGCGCGGGGCGGTGCTCCAGCGCCGGTTCGGCGACCCCTCGTCGGTCAGGCGCCTGGCGCCGATCCAGAGCGTCCCGGGCTTCGTGTTCGCCGAGAAGTTCGCCGGGACCAACGGCATCGGCCTGGCGCTGGCGGAACGGCATCTGATCAACGTCTACGGCGCCGAGCACTTCGCCGAACGCTCCCAGTCCAACGCGTGCGCGGCCATCCCCGTCCGGGACCTGCTCAGCGGGCGCATCGAGGGCGTCCTGTGCTTCGGCTACCCGCGCGCGGAGGCGGACGCCGCCCTGAACGTCGTGATCCACCGCGCGGCGGACGCCATCGAACGGCGGCTGCTGGAGCAGAGCTCGGCCCGCGAGCGCGCCCTGCTGCAGGCCTACCTCGCGGCCCGGCGCGGCCTGCCGGACAGTGGCGCGCCGCCGAACGAGCAGCCGGACGAGCTCGCCGCGAGCGGACTGGACCGGCGTGACCAGATGATCCTCAAGGAGAAGGCCGGCGAGCTGCTCGCCTCGGCCCAGCGGGCCGCCGTCCAGGTGTCCCTGCCCGGCGGGCGGCGGATCACCCTGCTCAGCCGGCCGGTGACGAGCGCCTCCGGCGTGGAGGGCATCGCCGTCGAGGCCGTCCTGCCCTCGCGGCAGCAGCGCCTCGCCGTCCCCGCCGAAGAGCGGGACGCGGCTCCCGCGGCGCCGGCGCGGCACGGCCCCGCCCCCCTCATCGCGCCGCACGGCCACCGGGCCGGCGCGACGGAGCCCGCGCCCGGCGCCGCCGGGCCCGCCGGAGCGGGGCCGGCCGGCGGGCTGGTGCTGGTGGGCGAGCCGGGAGTGGGACAGTACGCCGTGGCGGCCCGGCGCCGTCTGGAGCTGCTCTCCGAGGCCAGCGCCCGCATCGGCACCACCCTGGACGTGGCCCGCACCGCCCGGGAGCTCGCCGAGATGGCCGTCCCGCGCCTGGCCGACTACGTCACCATCGACCTTCCCGAGGCGGTGCTGCGCGGCGAGGAGCCGGCCGACCCCCGCAAGGATCTCCATCGCACGGTGGTCCACGGCATACGCGACGACTGCCCCTTCTACCCGGCGGGCGAGCCGGTCCACCTCCGGCCGGTCACACCCCAGCTCCGCTCGCTGACCAGCGGTGAGGCCGTGCTGGAACCCGAGCTGAGGGCCGCCCCGGGCTGGATCGCCCAGAATCCGCTACGCGCCCGGCGCCTCCTCGACCACGGCGTCCACTCCCTGATCACCGTGCCCCTCCTCGCCCGGGGCATCGTCCTGGGCATAGCGAGCTTCTACCGCGCGCGGGACCCGGCCCCCTTCGGGGACGACGACCGGTCGCTGGCGCGGGAACTCACCACGCGCGCGGCCATCTGCGTCGACAACGCCCGCCGCTACACCCGCGAACACACCATGGTCCTCGCCCTCCAGCACAGCCTGCTGCCGCACGGCTTCCCCGAGCAGACCGCGGTGGAGGTCGCGCACCGGTACCTGCCGGCCGAGTCCGGGGTCGGGGGGGACTGGTTCGACGTCATCCCCCTCTCCAGCACCCGGGTCGCCCTCGTCGTCGGGGACGTCGTCGGCCACGGGCTGCACGCCGCCGCCACCATGGGCCGGCTGCGCACCGCCGCGCGCAACTTCGCCGAGCTGGATATGCCTCCCGACGAAGTCCTCACCCATCTCGACAACCTCGTGGGACGCCTGGACCGGGAGGAAGGCGGCGACGACCCTGCCGACGGCGCGACGGGCATCATCGGCGCCACCTGCCTGTACGCCGTCTACGACCCCACGTCGCAGCAGTGCGCCCTGGCCCGGGCCGGCCACCCCCCGCCCGCGCTGGTCGGCCCCGACGGCACCGTCACCTTCCCCGACCTGCCCGCCGGCCAGCCCCTCGGCCTGGGCGGCCTCCCCTTCGAGACGACCGAGTTCTCCCTCCCGGAGGGCAGCCAACTGGTGCTCTACACCGACGGGCTCCTCACGGACCGCGACCGCGACTTCGACGTGACCCTGGAGCAGTTGCGCCGGGTCCTGGCCCACCCGGGCCGCCCGCCCGAGGAAACCTGCCGGGCCGTGATGCGGGCGGTCGTCCCCGAGCACCCCTCCGACGACATCGCCCTGCTCGTCGCCCGCACCCACGCCCTGGATCCGCAGCGGATCGCCACCTGGGACCTGCCCACGGACCCGGCGCTCGTCTCCACCGTCCGCGCCGGCGTCACCCGCCGGCTGGCCGAGTGGGGGCTGGAGGAGCTCGACTTCTCCGTGGAGCTGCTGCTCAGCGAGCTGGTCACCAACGCCATCCGGTACGGCACGGGCCCCATTCAGGTGCGCCTGCTCCACGACCGGGCCCTGACCTGCGAGGTCTCCGACACCAGCAGCACGGCCCCGCACCTGCGCCGGGCGGCCACCACCGACGAGGGCGGCCGCGGCCTGTTCCTCGTCGCGCAGCTCTCGCGGGCCTGGGGCACCCGCTACACCGCAACCGGGAAGGTCATCTGGGCGGAATGCGCCCTGGAGGCCCCCGGCGGGAAGCCCGCCCCGGCCGGAGCGCTCCTGGACTTCGACGACATTCCCGCGATCTGACGGCCCGTCCGGCCGCGGGCGGCCGGAGGAGAGCCGTAGCATGACCGAATCGCAGTACATCGTCCCACTGTGTCCCGGATCCTGAGCAGGTGCCGGAGAAGTCTGTGCCCGACACTCCCGAAGTCGCCCCTCCCCCGGGCCCCGATCCCCTCGTCCGCGTCCGCGGTCTCGGCAAGCGGTTCGGCGGCACCCTCGCGCTGGACACGGTGGACCTCGACATCGAACCCGGCAGCGTCCTGGCCCTGCTCGGCCCCAACGGCGCCGGGAAGTCCACGCTCATCCACGTGCTCGCGGGCGTCCACCGCGCGGACACCGGGGAGGTGACCGTCGCCGGGCACCCGCTCGGCACCGAAGCGGCCTCCCGCGCCATGTCCTTCATCCACCAGGACCTGGGGCTGGTCGAGTGGATGACCGTCGCCGAGAACATCGCCCTGGGCGCCGGCTACCCGCGCCGCGCGGGGCTGGTGTCCTGGCGCCGCACCCGCGAGCAGTGCGCCCGGGCCCTCGGCACCGTCGCCGCGCACCTCGACCCCGATGCCGCCGTCGCCGGCCTCTCCCGGGCCGAACGCTCCCTGGTGGCCATCGCCCGGGCCCTGTGCACCCGGGCCCGGGTCGTCGTCCTGGACGAGCCGACCGCCAGTCTCCCGGCCGCGGACTGCGCCCGGCTCTTCGACGTCCTGCACACCCTGCGCGACCGCGGCCACGCCGTCGTCTTCGTCACCCACCGGCTCGACGAGGTATACAAGGTCGCCGACTCCTTCGCCGTCCTGCGCGACGGGCGCGTCGTCAGCCGCGGCCCGCTCGCCGGCCACGGCCCCGCCCGGCTGGTGCGCGACATCGTGGGCCACGCGCCGGGCGCCGCGCGCCCCGCCGCTCCCGCCGCGGGGCCGCCCGTCCTGAGCCTCGACGGGGTACGGACCGAGCAGACCGGGCCGGTCAGCCTGCGGCTGCGCGCCGGCGAGGTCCTCGGCATGGTCGGCCTCACCGGCGCCGGCCACCTGGAGCTGGGCCGCGCCCTCGCCGGCTCCCGGCCCCTCCTGGGCGGAACGGCCCTGCTGAACGGCGAGCCGTACCGGCCGGGCACCGTCGCCGCCGCCGTCCGCGCCGGCGTCGGCTTCGTGACCAGCAACCGCCAGGAGGAGGGCTGCGCCCCCGAACTGACCGTGCGGGAGAACTTCCTGGCCAACCCCCGGGCGGCCGGCCCGCGGGGCGGCCACTGGCTCGGCCCCGGCCGTGAACGCGCCGCGGCCGCGACCCTGATCGAGCGGTTCGCGGTCCACCCCCGGGACACCGAGGCGCCGATCGCCACCCTGTCCGGCGGAAACCAGCAGAAGGTCATGATCGGCCGGTGGCTCGGGCCGGGCCGGCGCCTGCTGATCCTGGAGGAGCCGACGGCCGGAGTGGACGTGGGCGCCAAGGCGGCGATCTACGGCCTGCTCCGGGAGGCCCTGGCCGGAGGGCTGGCCGTGCTCCTCCTGTCCACCGACTTCGAGGAGGTCGCCGGCGTGTGCCACCGGGCCCTGGTCTTCGTCCGCGGGAACACGACCGTGGAGCTCGGCGGCCCGGCGCTCACCGTCACCGCGCTCACCCGCGCCGCCTCCGCCATGGACGCCCTGACCGGGACGGCGGGACGATGACGGCACCGCCGCGCCACCGGTTCGGGCACCTCGTCGGCGCCTACGGGCTCCTGGCCCTCGGCGCCCTGCTGTTCGTGGCCTTCTCCCTCGCCCTGCCGGACACCTTCCCCACGCTCGACAGCGTCTCCGCCGTCCTGTCCGGCCAGTCGATCCCCGCGCTCCTCGCGCTCGGGGCGACGCTCCCCATCGCCACCGGGAAGTTCGACCTGTCCATCGGTTACGGGCTCGGCCTCGCCCACGTCACGGCCATGCAGCTCCTCGTCACCGCGGGGTGGTCCTGGCCGCTCGCCTGCGCCGTGGTGATCCTCGGCGGCGCGGCCGTCGGCGCCGTCAACGGCGCCGTCGTCGTCTTCGCGCGGATCGACTCCTTCATCGCCACCCTCGGCACCGGCAGCGTCATGTACGCCTTCACCGGCTGGATCACCGACGGGGCCCGGATCGTCCCCGGCCCGCGCGGGATGCCGGAGGCCTTCACCGCCCTCTACGACTCCAGGTTCCTCGGCCTTCCGGTGTCCGCGTTCTACGTCCTCGCCCTCACCGCCGTCCTGTGGCTGCTGCTGGAACGGCTCCCCCTGGGCCGCTACCTGTACGTCATCGGGTCGAACCCCCGCGCCGCCGACCTGCTGGGCATTCCCACCCGGCGCTACGTCGTCCTCGCCTTCACCGGGTCGGGGCTGGTCGTCGGCATCGCCGGTGTGCTGCTCGCCGCGCAGCAGCGGATCGGCAATCCCAGCGTCGGCATGGACTACCTGCTTCCCGCCTTCGTCGGCGCGCTGCTCGGCGCCACCGCGATCCGTCCCGGCCGGGCCAACGCGCCGGGCACCCTCGTCGCCGTCACCGTCCTGGCCGTCGGCCTCGCGGGCATCGGCCAGCTCGGCGCCGACTTCTGGGTCACCCCGCTGTTCAACGGCAGCACCCTGCTCCTCGCCGTGGGACTGGCCGGCTACGCCGCCCGCCGTCAGCTGCGCCGGCGCCGGGCGGAACCCTCCCGGTCCCTGCGCGACCTGCCGCGAGTCGCACCGTGAACTCCGGGCGCCCGCCCCGCCGCCCGGCCGCCCTGCTCGCGCTGGCCCTGGCGGGCACCCTCGCCGGCGGCTGCGAGCGCGGCGCGTCGACCGGTGCCGTCCCCTCCCCCGCGTGGCCGGCGCGAGCCGGCTGCCCGGCCGCCCTGGCCCGGGCCGAAGCGGCCGTCCGGCAGGCCGAGAAGACCGACGCCCCGTGGCAGGGCCCCACCAGAGGCCCCCGGGCCGTCGCCGGCAAGAGCGTCGTCTACGTCGCGCAGACCATGACCAACCCCGGCGTCGCGGGGGCCGCCAGGGGCGTACGGGAGGCCGGCCGGGCCCTCGGCTGGCGCGTCCGGGTGATCGACGGCCAGGGCACCCCCGCCGGCATCCAGGCGGCGTTCAGCCAGGCCGTCGCCCTGCGGCCGGCCGGTATCGCCCTCGGCGGCTTCGACCCGCGCCTGACGTCCCCGCAGGTCGCGCGGGCCGTCGCGGACCGCATCCCGCTCGTCGGCTGGCACGCGGTCGACACCCCGGGCCCGAGTGAGGACCCCCGGCTCTTCAGCAACGTCACCACCAGGGTCGAGGACGTCGCGCGGATCAGCGCCGACTGGATCATCGCGCACTCCCGCGGCCACGCCGGGGTCGTCCTCTTCACCGACGCCTCGATCCCGTTCGCCCGGAAGAAGTCCGAGCTCATCAAGGAGGAGCTCGCCACCTGCCCGGGCGTGCGGCTCCTGGCGGAGGAGAACATCCCCATCACGGACACCAGCAGCCGCACCCCCCAGGTGGTCTCCGCACTGATCTCCCGCTTCGCGAACCGGTGGACCCACTCCGTCGCCATCAACGACGTGTACTTCGCCGATGCCGCCCCCGCCCTGCGCGCGGCCCGCCGCAAGGGCGCCGCCGCCCCCTACAACGTCGGCGCGGGCGACGGCGACCCCTCCGCCTTCCAGCGCGTGAACAGCCGGCAGTTCCAGACGGCAACCGTCCCCGAAGCCCTCACCGAACAGGGCTGGCAGATCGCCGACGAGTTCAACCGCGCCTTCGCCGGCGAGCCCGCGAGCGGCTACGTCGCCCCGGTCCACCTCGCCACGGCCACCAACAGCGGCGGCGTCTCGACGTGGGACCCGCCGGGCTACCGCGCGGCGTACCGGAAGACCTGGGGAAGGTGAACCCCGGCCGGCGTACCGCGAAGGACGCCCACCAGGCCCGCAGGGGCTCGGGGCACTGTGCCCGGCAGGCCCTGGGCGACAGGGCCGTTCAGCCCTGCCCGCCGGGGCGCTCCTGAATGTTTCCTGGTGAGGCGGCCGGGTGTGTCCGCTCCTGCGTCGGCCGGCCGTACGCAGGAGGCGGGCGGGCACACCCGGCGCGCACCAGCGGTCGACCGGAGCCGGGCACAGCACGCGGGTGCCCGGCTCCGCACGGCGAAACGGCCTGCTCAGGGCCGGTCGCGCAGGGACCATCGGACCCCGCACGAGGGACTCTTCGGCCCCTCCGTTCCCCCCGCTCCACAGCTGATCATGAGACGGCGGCCGGGAAGGGCCATGGCCTCCTCACACAGGGCTCTTCCCGGTCGCCGCCGAGCGCACGAGAGCGGAGGACCCCGAGCAGTGGACACGTTGGGTACGAAGGGGAGGGAACCCGTGGAGGGGCTCCCCGTGGCCGGCGAGGGGGCCCTCAGGGCGCCCCGCGGCCCGGTGGTGGAGTGGCTGACGACCACCGACCACAAAAAGATCGGAACGCTCTATCTCGTCTCGGCGTTCGTGTTCTTCGTCGTCGGCGGGCTCATGGCCCTGCTGATGCGGGCGGAACTCGCCCGCCCGGGGACGCAGGTCATGTCGAACGAGCAGTTCAATCAGGCGTTCACCATGCACGGCTCGGTCATGCTGCTGCTGTTCGCGATGCCGCTGTTCACCGGGTTCGCCAACTGGCTCATGCCGCTGCAGATCGGCGCGCCGGACGTCGCCTTTCCCCGGCTGAACATGCTGGCCTTCTGGCTCTTCCTCTTCGGATCGCTGATAGCCGCCGGTGGATTCCTCACCCCCCAAGGGGCGGCTGACTTCGGCTGGTTCGCCTACGCGCCCCTGTCCGACTCCGTGCATTCGCCGGGCATCGGCGCCGACATGTGGATCATGGGAGTGGCCCTCTCGGGGTTCGGGTCCATCCTGGGTGCCGTCAACTTCATCACCACGATCCTGTGCCTGCGCGCGCCCGGCATGACGATGTTCCGGATGCCGATCTTCACCTGGAACGTGCTGCTGACCGCACTGCTCATCCTGCTCGTCTTCCCCGTTCTGGCGGCCGCGCTGTTCGCCCTGGAGACGGACCGCAAATTCGGCTCGCACGTCTTCGACCCGGCCAATGGCGGCGCGCTGCTGTGGCAGCACCTCTTCTGGTTCTTCGGACACCCGGAGGTCTACGTCCTGGCGCTGCCGTTCTTCGGCATCGTCTCCGAGATCATCCCGGTCTTCTCCCGGAAGCCGATGTTCGGTTACTGGGGCCTGATCGCCGCCACGATCTCGATCGCCGGCCTCTCCGTGACGGTGTGGGCGCACCACATGTACGTGACCGGTGGCGTGCTGCTGCCGTTCTTCGCCTTCATGACCTTCCTGATCGCGGTGCCGACCGGTGTGAAGTTCTTCAACTGGATCGGCACCATGTGGAAGGGATCGCTGTCCTTCGAGACCCCGATGCTGTGGTCCACCGGCTTCCTGATCACCTTCGTGTTCGGCGGTCTGACCGGCGTCATCCTCGCCTCGCCCCCGATGGACTTCCACGTCTCCGACTCGTACTTCGTCGTCGCCCACTTCCACTACACGCTCTTCGGCACCGTCGTCTACGCGATGTTCGCCGGGTTCCACTTCTGGTGGCCGAAGTTCACGGGCAAGCTGCTCGACGAGAAGCTCGGCAAGATCACCTTCTGGACGCTCACGGTGGGCTTCCACGCCACGTTCCTGGTCCAGCACTGGCTCGGCGCCGAGGGCATGCCCCGCCGGTACGCCGACTACCTCGCCGCCGACGGCTTCACCGCGCTCAACACGGTCTCGACGATCGGTTCGTTCCTGCTCGGCATGTCCTTCCTGCCGTTCTTCTACAACATCTGGAAGACCGCGAAATACGGCAAGAAGGTCGAGGTCGACGACCCCTGGGGCTACGGCCGTTCGCTGGAGTGGGCCACTTCCTGCCCGCCGCCACGGCACAACTTCGCCTCCCTGCCCAGGATCCGTTCCGAATCGCCTGCCTTCGACCTGCACCATCCCGAGGTCGCCGAGGTGGCCGAGCCCGAGGTGGCCCACCGCTGAGGCAGCGGCCCCGAAGCCAGGACGTGCCGGTCGTCGCGACACGGGGCCGGCACGTCCTGCCCGTCCGAGGAGGAAGAAGCACATGTCCCATACGATCCCGGCGCTCGGAGCGGCGGTGGTCTGCGCGTCCGGCTGCGTCTGGTACCTGCCCGCGGTCACCGACCTGCGGGCAGGCGACGACCGGCCGCGCTCCCGGCGGCTCGCCGCCGCCGCGTGCGTGACGGGGTGGGCCACCTGGGCGGCGGTCGGCGTGCTGCTGTCCGTCGTGGAGTCGTGGCTGATGCCGGGTACGGCCGGGGCGCTGGGCGCGGCGGCCGCGGCAGCCCTGTCGGTACGGGCCCGTACCCACCGGGCCCGTGAACAGCGGGAGGCCGACGCCTGCTGGACGGCGCTGCGCCGCGTCACACCCGCCGACACCGCCCGCGCCTCCCGGCGCGTCTTCGCGGCCTGGGCCTTTTCCGGCTCGGCGCTCGCAGTGCCGGCGGCCGTCGCGCTCGCCCTGCCCGCGGGTGCGGTCACGGCTGTCGCGGCGGCCGTGGTGGTCACGGCCCTGTTCCTGCTGATCGCGGTCGCGCGTGCGGTCGCGTTGCAGCGGCCCCGCTCCTGACCGGCGGCGCACTGCTGTGCGGTTCGGGCTCCGACCGGCCGGCGAACCGTGTTCCTGCTGCGCGGACGGCGGTGGCGGCTTCCTGGACGGGTCGCGGACGGGGCATCTCCTGTCCGCGGCCCGGGCGGCCGTCAGCGCGTGGGCAGCCGGCCGGCCGGGGCCGTGGTGGTGCGCAGGGCCTGGCCGGCCGCCAGTTCGCGGTAGGTGGCGTTCCCGGCGAGGAGTTCCTCGTGCCGGCCCCGGGCGATGACGTGCCCGGCGTCCAGGACGACGATCTGGTCGGCGTGCTGGACGGTGGACAAGCGGTGCGCGATCACCAGGACCGCGCATTCTTGGGTGATGTCCTTCAGTACGCGGCTCAGCGCGGCCTCGTTGATGGCGTCGAGGTGGGAGGTGGGTTCGTCCAGCAGGAGCAGCGCGGGCCGGGTGAGGAGGGCACGGGCCAGGGCGACGCGTTGCCGTTCTCCGGCGGAGAGGGTGTTTCCCCTCTCGCCCAGCATGCCGCTCAGTCCGCCGGGGAGACGGTCGACCACTTGGTGGAGGTTGGTGAGTTCGATGACGCGCCGCACGTCGGCCGGGCTCGCGGCGGGGGCGGCGTAGGTGAGGTTGTCCCGGAGCGAGCCGTGGACGACGTGGGTGTTCTGGTCGACGACCGCGATGCGGGCCCGGCATTGCGCGCGGCTCAGCTCGGCGGCCGGCCGGCCGTCGAACAGCAGGGTTCCGGAGTCCGCTTCGTAGAAGCGGGCGACGAGGGCGAAGATCGTGCTCTTGCCGGCGCCCGAGCTGCCGACCAGGGCGACTTGTCGCCGGTGCGGCACGGACAGGGAGACGCCTTGCAGGACCGGGCGGTCCGGGCCGTAGCCGAACCGCACGTTCTCCAGGGCGAGGGCGGGTGCCTCGGCGCCGTCCCGCGGCGGTGTCCTCCTCGTCCCGGGTGCCGGGGCCCGGTGCGCGGGCGGGTCCTCGGCCGGCCCGGCCGGGGGCTCGGGTGCCGGCGCCGGCGTCTCCCGCGCCGGCCCCGTGGGTTCCGCCTGGAGCGCCAGGGCTTCCTCGATGCGCTGGAAGGCCCCCATGCCCCGCTGGATCAGGCCGACGGCGCGGAAGACCGACGACAGGGGCACCACCAGGTAGGTGGCGTAGAGCAGGAAGGCCACCAGGTCTCCGAGGGAGTTGGCGTGGCCGTTGACCCGCATGCCCCCGATGACCAGGACGAGCAGGAAGGAGCCGTGCACCGCGAGTTCGACGGCCGGGCTCATCACCGATGCCAGTCGCGCGGTGCGCACCCCGGCTTCGTAGGCCGTGTCGACGCACTGTCCGATGCGCGCCGCTTCCCGCTCCTCGGCGCGGTGGACCCGCACCATGGGCAGGGCGCCGAGGGCCCGTTCGAGGTCGGCGGCGATCTCCCCCACGGCGTGCTGCATGCGCTCGGCGGCGGCGCGGATCCCGGCCAGCAGGGAGGTGACGATCGCCGCCGCCGTGACGACGGTCAGCGTCACCAGGAGCAGCAGCAGGGGGTCGATCCAGATCATCAGGGCGACGGCTCCCACGGCGACGAGCGAGCCCGTCACCAGGTCCACCAGCGCCTGGGAGACGACTTCGCGCAGCAGGGAGGTGTCGGCGGTGACCCGGGAAATGAGGTCACCTGTGCGGTGCTTGTCGTACTCCCTCATCTCCAGCCGCAGCAGGTGTCCCACCAGGCCGCGGCGGAGTCCGCGGACGATCCTCTCCCCCATGCGTTCCAGGACGAAGCGGCCCACCGCGGCCGTCGCCGCCTCGGCGAGAAAGAGGCAGGCCAGGAACAGGAGCGGCCAGGTGATGCGGCCGCTGCCCGCCGCGTCCACGATCTTCTTGGCGAGCAGCGGCTGGGCCAGCCCCAGGGCGGATCCCACGAGGGTGAGCACGGTGGCGACGGTCATGGAGGAGCGGTGGCCGGCGGTGAGCCGGAACATCGCGGCGACGGCGCCCCGTGCGGAGCGGTCCTCCTCGCGCCCTGTCTTCCTGTCCACCTTCGCTCCCGGGGTCGTCAGCGGGGCGCCCGTTCCGCGGGCGGCACGGTGATGAGGCGGCTGAAGTAGTCGTCCGGTACGCCCTCGTCTACGAGGTGGCCGTCGATCTCGACCCAGGCATGTGCGGTGAAGGGCGGCACGACGCGCACCCCGGTGCACCAGGTCGGCCAGGTGCCCCGCAGGCGGCAGAGCAGGGCGGTGGCCAGGGAGCGCGGGAGGCAGCCGCGCGGGCCGGCGCAGAAAAGGCTGACCGCGCAGACCGCGTCCCGTGCGGATCTCGCCCGCGCGGCGGAGGCCGGTGCGGCGCCGCGGCGCACGAGGCGGAGCACGGTGTGGATTTTGCGCGGTGGCAGGAGGGACAGGGCGAAGGCCGCGGTCAGGACGAGCCGGGCCCCCAGCCGCCGCCCGAGAGGGACGCCAGCCGGCCGGTGCAACGCGCTCGGGGTGGTCATAGGACGACCAGCCCCGCCTGCCGCAACTGGCCGATGAGGGCAAAGACGTCCTGGGCGGCCCGGGGCCGGTCGATCGCGAATTCCGCGACGACCGCGTCGACCGCGTCCGTTTCCCCGCCCCCTTCCATCAAAATCCGCACCACCAGGGTGCCGGTGGGGTTGAGTTCCCAGTACTGGCCGCTGCGCTGGTCGAGCAGGACCGTGCCGTAATCGGTCTGCGCAGTGGAGACATCCTTGGCGAAGCGCACTGCCATGAAGCGTTTCCCTTTCCGCGGGGCACCGGGGAGTTTCCGTCCGTCAGAAGCCGGTGTCTTTCTGCTGCGGCAGATTCCGCAGCCATACCTCGCAGGCGATCGTGGAATAGAGGACGGCGTCCTGGAGACCGGGCGTCGAAGGCCTTTGCGCCAGCGCCCGCAGCGTGCCGGCGTCCACCAGTCCCCTGCGGGCCAGGTGCGAGTCCTCCCACAGAGCCATCAGGTCGCCGCGGTGCTCGCGCAGCCCGTTGGAGGCGTCCATCGAGGCATGGGCCTTGTTCGAGCGTTCCAGGCACACGTCCGGGACGACGCCGCGCATGGCGGTGGCCAGCAGGGGCTTGTACGTCCAGGGGGTGACGCGCTCGGCGGGGTCGACCGCCAGGCATTCCTCGATCACCCGGTCATCGAAGAACGGGGAGGCCATCGGCACCCCTGCCCGGGCGGCCATCCTGTCCCACTGGCGGACGATCCGCGTGCAGATCCGGATCTGCTCCAAGTCACCGTGCATGCCGCGGTCGGGGTGCAGGGGGACGGCGTCCCGGGCGGCCTGGCGCAGGACGCGGGTCACCGTGTGTGCCGCTTCGGGCGTGACCCAGTGAAACAGGCGGGGCGGGGTGCCCCAGCCCAGGGCGCCGCCCGCCCCGGGCGGCAGCGGGTCACGCAACCGCGCGCCCGAGGAAGCGAGCCACCTGTCGTACGGGCGGGAGTCGGCCAGGGCCCGTGCGGTGTCACCGAGCGACCACTGGAAGAGGGTCTTGAAACCGCGTAACTGCCGCAGGGCGAACAGTGGACGGGTGCGTATCAGGCGGTGGTAGTAGGCCTCGGAGCACCAGGCCACGTGATCGCCGCCGATGCCGGTCAGGTGCAGCCGGCTGCCGCGCCGGGCGAGGCCCGGGAGGTGGTGGAGGGCCCGTGCCCGGTCCATCACTCCGATGGACGGCTCGTCCATGAGGTCGTCGATGCCGAGCAGGTCGGTGTAGACCAGCGGGGCTTCATCGGGGTCCCAGACGACGTGCTCGACGTCCGGGAGGAAGTCGGCGGCCTTCCGGGCCCAGGCCAGGTCGCTGTCCGCGGGATCGCGTCCCGGCCAGGTGCTGGCCACGACGTGGGCGGGTGAGGCGGCCGCCAGGAAGCAGACCGAGGTGGAGTCGAGCCCTCCGGAGAGATCGCAGCTGACCACTCCGCCGGCGCCCGTACGGGCCCCGACGGCCTCCGCCAGCGCCTGCCGCACCCGAGGGGCTCCGCGGGCCAGCGACCGTGTCGGTTCGGGCGGCGTCCACCAGCGCGATCGTCTGACCGTCCGCCCGTCGGGGGCGATGACCAGCGCTTCCTCCGGGGGGACGGCGGTGACGTCGCGCCACAGCGACGTCTCGTGGAGCGGGTGGGGGACGGGCCACAACAGCCGGGTGGCGAGCTGTTCCTCGTCCAGCCCCGAGCCGATCGCGGCGGCGAGGACATCGGCCCGGGTGGCGGCCGCCCGGACGCCGCCGACCAGGGCGTGGAAGACGAGGCGCAGGCCGGACGCGGTCCCCTGCACGCGCGACCGGCCGTCGAGCGTCGCCATGAGGTGGAAGCTGCCGGGCCATCGCCGGGCCAGTGCGTCGAGTTCGGTGAGGTCGCGCATCCGGGCGGCGTGCCGCTCCAGCTCGGCGGGGTCGACCGGGCAGCAGCCCACGACCGCGATCGCGGCCCGGCCCGCCCGTGCCGCGACGATCTCCTGGTCGCTCCACCGGCCGATCAGCCAGGGACGGCCCGAGGCGTGGTCAAGGGTTCGGGTGTCGGTGCGGGGGAAGAAGCGGGCCGCGGCGAGCGCGTCCGCGCAGTCCGGCAGGACCACGAAGTGCGCGTCACCGGGGCCCGCTCCCCCCGTCTCAGAGGACGGTGGCATGGCGTCGAATCAGCCGGCCGGCGCCTTAGTTCTTGCTGAGGATCAGACGGTCGTTGCCGCTGGACCGCAGCAGCCCGGTCTTCTTGCGGAAGGTGCCGAGCTGGACGAGCGTCGGGGCTTCGTACGCCTTCTTCATGACGTCTCCTCAGAGTCGATGAACCTGTCACCCTGACCAATTCGGGGGCCGACGTACTCGACCCCGGAATCGGCGGAACTCGCGCAATTTAGAGCCGCGAGCCAGGGCGTTGAGCGTATGAACATACTAGCCAGGCCCCGGGGAGACGCCGCAACCCCTGTCGGGAATTAGCCGTCCCGGAAAATCCCGGCAATATCATCGGGGGATACGGCTGATGCGTGGGCGATTACCGACCCCTTGCGAGGAAGAAAGGCTCGCACGCCAGTACAGCGAGAAACGGACGCACATTCATATTCGGTTTTTCTATTCGATAGTTGCGCGCCCAGGCCCGAGCCCGGTGGCCACCGGCGCCGCGCTCAGTCGTGATCTCCAGCCTTCTCGGCGTCCTTCTGCGCCTGCGGGCTGGGGGTGAGGGCGTCGCCCGCTTCGCCGTCGTGCTTGATGTCGCGCCTCGCCCTGTTCCCCGCCTTCGCTTCCGCGTTGCGGACCGCTTCGGAGAGTTCCTCGAGGGCCCTGTTGCCGCTGTTGTCCTTGTGGCGGTGTGCTCCCATGCGGGGTCCTTTCGTGTCGTGCGCGCGCCGGTCTTAGCCGCTCCCGGGGAAAGCCCTGGTGCCCGGGGCGGAGCGGCCGGGGGACCTCGCTCGGCCGGCGCGCCGCGTGGGTGGAGTGAGGGACGACTCCCGGGTACCCCGTGTTGCGCACGCGTACGCCTGCGCACCTGTGGACACTGCCGCGTCGGGGCGGGAACGGAAGGCCACCGCCACGACACGGCCCGCTCCGGCCGCTCGCTACGGGTTGACGTCCGGCCGGAGCCGCTGCGTCAGGCGGCGGGCTTCAGCGAGCAGGGAGCCGACCTGTTCCAGCGCGGCTGTGTCCGGAGTGGCCGACGCGGCCCGTTCGAGCAGCCGTTTCTGCAGATCGCCGTGGGCGGCCTCGACCTGCCGCAGCCTGCGCTCCAGGTCCTGCCGGGCCTCCTGCGGGTCATCGCCCGTCACCGTGGCCCCGTAGGCGCCGAGCGCCCCGGCGGCCTCGCGCAGGAAGGCCGCGTACCGCCGGATCACCTCCGCCCCGGGCATGGGGCTGTCCGCTTCGCGATCCGCCGCCTCCACCAGCGTCCGGGTGAGCCCTTGCAGATGGTCCGCCACGTGTTCGAGGGTGTGCAACGTCTCCTCGTAGGACGGCTTGAGGCGGGTGAGCCGGTTCTGGCGCCGGCGGTCGGGGTTGAGGCGCGCGCTCTCCTCACCCCACTCGATGGCCGACCGGACGGCCCGCAGCCGCCCGGGCAGCCGGCGCACCCGCCCCTGCCACCCCACCGCGTCGTCGAGCCCCCAGTCCCCGGCCACTCCGTCCGCGATCGTGGTGAGGATCTCCCGGCACTCCGCGACCACCCCGCAGATCGATTCGTGGGCGCTGCGCAGGTACACCGGGGGCAGGACGAGCGCGTTCACGGTCACTCCGACGGCCGCGCCCAGGAGCGCCGCCAGCACCCGGTCGGTCGCGATCTCCACCGACCACTCGCCTCCGGCCAGCGTGAAGAGGGCGGAGGTGGCCCCGGCGATGCCCTGGTCGCCGAACCGCTGCCAGTTGCCGATCAGCAGGGCCAGGGGCAGGACGAGCGCCATGGCGGGCACGGGGTCGCCCAGCAGCATGCCGCCGGCCGTCGCCAGGACGGTCCCCACCAGGATCGCGACCGTCTGCTGCGCCGCCCGGGCCACCGACCGGTAGACCGTCGTCTGGACAAGGAGAACGGCGACCCACGGAGCCATGAGGGCCAGAGTGTTCCGCAGCAGCCACGCGGCGAGGGACCACGCGACGACCGCGGCGAGGGTGGCCTTGAGGGCCAGCACCGTCAGATCGCGCTCCCGGCCGGGCCCCCGCCACGCCCGAGCCACGGACCTCGCGATCTCGGCGGACTCTCCGTGCAGCTGCCATCCCACGGCTCTCATGGCTTGTTTCATATGATCTCTGTGCCACGCGGGCGGTATTCCATGTCGCCTTTTCGCGAACGCCGGGCACGGGGGCCGCCGCGGCCTGCCTCGGCGGTCAGCCGGTCGCATCGGACGCTTTGCCGCGCTCCGGGTGGTGACGTACGCCGGTGATCGGGGAACCCGTCCTCCATGTCAGCTCGTCAGCAGTACCAGGTGGCGGCGTCCGGTCAGTGGCAGGACGAGGAGGACGGGCGCAGGCTGCCCGCGGGAGAGGTGCACGCCTGGGTGCCGGGCACGAACCAGAGCGTGTGCGGGCTCTCGCTCCACAAATCCCGCCTTCTGCGGTTCCCGCACATCGTGTGGCCGGACGTCCTCCCCGAGTCCGGCGGTGCCGCCGACCGCGTCCAGCGGGTCTGCCCGCGCTGCGCCTCGGTGGCCGGGCGCCGAGGCAGTGCCGCCGCACCACCGTGGCGCAGGGTGAACCCGCGCCCTTGAGCCGCCGGGCGGCCTGGTGGCACAGGGCCCGGAGCCGCACCGCACCGCACCGCCGAGGGCACATCCGGCGCGGTCCGGGGTATCCGCTCGCCATGGCGACGATTCTCGTGGGCACGTGTTCCTGGACGGACCCCGCTCTCCTTGCCGACGGCTGGTACCCGCCGGGAGCGCGGGGGCCCGAAGGCCGGCTGCGGTACTACGCGACGCGGTTTCCCGTGGTCGAGGTGGACGCGACCTACTACGGGCTCCCCAGCGCACGCAACAGCGAGCTGTGGGCGCGGCGCACCCCCGCGGAGTTCACCTTCGACGTCAAGGCGTTCGCGCCGCTGACCGGACACACCGTCAGGGCGAGGGCCCTGCCCCCCGACCTCAGGCCGCCGGGCTGCGCCCCGGAGCGGCGCCTCGCGCGCGCCGAGCTGCCGGGCGGGGTGGTGGACGAGTTGTGGCAGCGGTTCACAGCCGCCCTGCGCCCTCTGCGCGAGAGCGGAAAGCTGGGCAGCGTGCTCCTGCAACTGCCGCCCTGGGTGCGGCCGGGAGCCGGTGCGCGGGCGTACCTGGCCGAGTGCCGCGCACGCGCGCCGGAGCTGCCGCTGGCGGTCGAGTTCCGCCACCCCGCCTGGCTGGAACCCGGCGAGCGGCAGCGCACCCTGGACACCTTGCGTGCGCACCGCATGGCCTCGGTGGCCACGGACACCGCGCAAACCGTTTCCGGCGCCATGCCCCCGGTCTCCGAGGTCACCTGCCCGGACCTCGCGGTGGTGCGTTTCCACGGGCGCTCCCCGTCGTGGGGAACGGGCAGCAAGGAGGACCGCTTCCGCCACCGCTACACCGAGGGCGAACTGGCTCCGTGGACCCGGCGGATCCAACGGCTGGCCCGGCTCGCGGAGGAGGTCCACGTCCTGTTCAACAACTGCTGCGGCGACGCCGCGGTCAGCGCCGCCTCCGCCATGCGGCGCCTGCTCACGGCCACTGCCGGCCCCGAGGACACGGCGGTGGTCCGAGGCGGCACGCCCGCGGCGCACGGGTGCGTACCGTCCGACGCGTCGCCCCGGGGCCCGGGGCAGCCCACTCTCTTCTGACACCCGTCACCGCCGGAAGGGACACCGCCGGGCCCGGGCCGCCGGGTCGCGACGCCGCTACCCCGGTCGGCCGTTCTGCGCGGCGTCGAGGTTGGCGGTGAGCCGCTCCAGCAGCCCGCGCAGCGTGATGATGTCGTCCAGCGGCATCCCGGCCGCCTCGGCGATCCGGCGTGGCACGGACAGAGCCCGCTCGCGCAGCGCCTCCCCCTCCGCCGTGAGCCGTACGGTGACCGAGCGCTCGTCCTCGGCGCTGCGCTCGCGCCGCAGCAGACCCGCCGATTCGAGCCGCTTGAGCAGCGGGGAGAGCGTCCCGAAGTCGAGCCGCAGCCGCTCCCCGACGGCCTTGACCGGCTGGGGGCCGTGCTCCCAGAGGACCATCATCGCCAGGTACTGCGGATAGGTGAGGGAGAGGTCCTTGAGGGCACTGCGGTAGACGCCGCCGAAGGCCCGCGACGCCGCGTGCAGCGAGAAGCAGATCTGGTGGTCGAGGCGGAGCAGCTCCGCGTCGTCCGGCAGCGGGAGGGGCGGCGTCGTCATGGTTCCAGGGTAGCCGCTGCCCGATTAGATTGTGCACAACTTAATTGTGTGCGATGCTTCTGGTGTGCGGCGGGCGGACCCCGCCCGCCGAACCGACTCGAAGGGACCTTCCATGGACGCGCTGTACACCGCTGTCGCCACCGCCAACGGCCGCGAGGGCCGGGCCGTGAGCACGGACGGGCAGATCGACCTGGCCCTGGCCATGCCCCCGGCGCTCGGCGGAGACGGCCGGGGCACCAACCCGGAGCAGCTCTTCGCCGCCGGTTACGCGGCCTGCTTCGCCAGTGCGCTCGGGCTGGTCGGCCGCCAGGCGAAGGTCGACACCAAGGACGCCTCCGTCACCGCCGAGGTCTCCATCGGCAAGGAGGGCCCGGGCTTCGCGCTCGCCGTCACCCTCCGCGTCGAGCTCCCGGCCGGCCTCGCGGGCGAGACGGGCACCCGGCTCGTGGAGCAGGCGCACCAGGTCTGCCCGTACTCCAACGCCACCCGCGGCAACATCGAGGTCAACCTCGTCATCGAGTAGGACCGGGCGGGGCCCGTGCGCGGGCGGGAGTCTCGTGCGGTCAGCACGGGGCGGGGTTCAGGAAGCGCCGGAACGCAGGGTGTCCGAGGACCAGCGCCCTGCCGCGGCCGAGGTTCGCCTCCAGGCCGGAGCCGTCCACCTGGTGGATCAGCCAGTCCCACTGTCCGGCCAGCCGCCGGAAGACCTCGACCGTCTCCTGCTGCAACCGCAGGTAGGCGGCCTCGCCGCTGTCGCCCGCCACGCGGTAGTCCTCCAGGAGTCCGACGTGCCCGGACTGGGCCGTGCGCCACCGGAAGGCCAGGTCCAGCGGTCCGTCGACGAGGACGCCGACGTCCGGCTGGAAGAGGCGGCCGCCGAAGACGTCCTCGGCCATGGCCTGCATCCGGTCCAGGAGCGGGGACCAGGCGGGGTCGTCCCCGGCGATGCGCCGGCACACGAGGAGTTTCTTGAGCACCTGCTTGAAGGGGAACGTCTCCTGGAGCACCACTTCGCCCCGCTCCAGGGCGGGCTCGACGGCGTCTCCGGCGAGGAGGACGCCGCCGGCCAGGCCCACCAGGGCGGAGGCGAGCGGGCCCGCGGGGCCGACGCCGCGCAGCTCCGTCCGCGCGAGGGCCGCCTCCCCGTCGCCGGAGGCCCATTCCGCGTAGTCACGGGGCAGGCTCAGGGGGCCCGAGTCCGACCGGGCCCGGCCGACGAGCGTACGGAACGCCTCCAGCCACAGTTCCTGGAGACCGTCCACGGGCCAGGAGGTGTCCGGTTCCCCGATGAGCCGGCGCCAGGACACCCGGCGCACCGTGACGCCTTCGGACTCCAGGGATTCCGCAAGAAAATCCACCAGTGTGGACTTGCCGATGCCGTCGGCACCGAGGAACGAGACGAGAATGCCGCGCACGGGTCACACCCTTTCCATTTCCGCGTCATGAGCTTCCGCGCCGTGACCTTCCGCGTCGTGAGCGGGGCGACGCGGGGCGGTTCTTCCGTGCGAGCGTGACAAGGAAGCAGGGGGCGGTGGCCGGTGGGGCTCCACGGACGTCATGACGCCTCCTCCCCCAGCGCGTCGAGTTCCCGCAGCGCCGTGTCGTACTGCTCCTGCGTCACGGCCTCGCCCGCCACCAGGAGGTAGTCCCCCACCGGGGTGAGCAGCAGGGCGCCGTCCCCGTAGTGGTGGACGCAGGAGCGGTCCCAGTGCGCACGCCCGTCGACACGTCTCAGCGGCATCCCGTACAGCGGTGCGCCGGTCGCGAGAGCCGCGCGAACCCCGGTGACGGGGCCCCGGGGCGCCGGGAGGGCGGCGCGGCGAGCCAGCTCCTTCCGCTCCCCCGGCTCCAGGGCCGGGCCGAGGCCGTCGAGGTGCCCGAGCGGTACCCGCTGTGCGGCGTAGTCCAGCAGTTCCCGCAGCTCGGGGGCCAGGTGGTAGGCGGCCGCCGCGAAGAGGACGCCGTCCGGGGACGGCAGCTCGGCCTTTCCGAGCATGTGGATGTCGACGGCGTCCCGCGGGTGGAAGGGGCGCTGGAACCGCTCCTCGGCCAGAGCCAGCAGGCATGCGGTCAGCGGGTCGGCGGGCATGGCGCGCCGGACGGGGACGGTCGTGTCGTCACCGACCAGGGCGGCCGTGGCGACCTCGACGCGGAGTTCGGGGTCGAGCAGCGGGTCCTCGGGCTGCCAGGTCAGGGTCACCACCACATGGCGGACCGGCGCGCCCAGCACGGAGACGCCCACGTACTGCGGGGTGTCCTCCGCCAGCAGCCGGACCGTCCGCCACAGGTCGGCCTCGCCGTCGGCGACCAGGTCCAGGTCACCCGTCGGGCGGAGCAGCCCTTCGGGGTAGGTACGGGCCAGCAGCGGTCCCTTGATGACCCGTACGGGCACCTGGCCGGTGACCCGGGCGAGCACGTCCTCGTAGTGACGGGCGCGCCGCCAGGCCCGGGCCAGCTCCTCGCGGGCCGCCTCGCTCATGGGGAAGCCCTCCCGGTCCAGCGCGGACAGCACGAGGTAGGGCAGGGTGTAGTGCGCCTTGCGGGCGGCGAAGTACAGCCGCCCGGGCCCCTGTTCGGGGCACACGCCCAGCGCGTCGTACAGCATCGCGAGGTCCATCTCACGCACCGCCCTTGTCGTGGTTCCGCCGCCGGAGGTCGTGACCGGCCGCGCCGCGGGCCGCGGGGGGTGCCGCGATCCGGTCGGCGTGCCCCGCGGGATGGGCGGCGTGCCCCGCGGGATGGGCGACGTGCCCGGTCAGCGGGGCTCCCGCCCGGTGGGCGCGGGTCTTCGTGATGTCCGTCAGCGCGCGGGTGCCCGCGCCTCGCGGTGCGTCCGGCTCCTCGTCCAGCAGGTCGACGAGGTCGGCGAAAGCGCGGTCGGCCGCCGGGGCGTGAGATGCGCACAGCCGCGTGCCGTGACCGGCCGGGCCGTCTCCACGGCAGGCCGCGCAGGAGACGCGGCCGGGGCCGGCCGGGGCGCCTCGGCCGGCGCTGCCGCGGGCCAGGAGGCCGGAGGGCCCGCCCGGCCCGGCCGGGCGGAGGGTGAAGGGAGCCGCCGGCCGCCCGTCCGCAGCGGACGGTGTGCGGCGGAGCCCCGCCGCCGTGGCCGCGGCGACGTCGCGGGGGGAGGCCGCCGGAGCGGCGCCGGTGCTCATGCCGCCTCCGGGCGGACCACGGTGACGAGGCCGTCGCGCAGTGCGGACGCCGCGGCGCGGACGTCGTCCCGGGTGACGGCGGCGATCTTCCCCAGTTCGCCGTCGAGATCCCAGGGGCCGTCCTGGGAGAGCGCGTTGGACGCGAGCAGCCGCGCGTGTTCCAGGGGCGTCTCGGTGTCGCGCAGCAGACGCATGCGGGCATGCCGGCGGGCGGCTTCGAGGTCGGCGTCGGTGGGGCCGGCCGTGGCCAGCGCGTCCAGTTCCCTGGTGACGACGGCGACGGCCTCGGGGCCGTTGCCGCTCTCCACGCCGATCAGGACGCGCCAGGCGCCCGCTTCCGTGTAGCCCCGGTCCCACGCCTGGAAGGAGGACGCGAGGCCCGCGCCCACGCGGAGTTCGCGGTAGAGCACCGAGGAGGCGTGTCCGCCCAGGAGGTTCGCCAGCACCGTGTAGCGGTGCCGGCCGGTGTCGGTCAGGGCGGTGGAGCGGCCCCCCACCGCCACCCAGGCGAAGGCGTCGGGCCAGGCAGGGCCGGCGGGACGGGCCGGGCCGGGCAGGACCGGCGGGCGCGGCGTCCCGGCGGCGGGCGGCGCGTGCCCGGTGGCGTTCAGCCCGGCGGGCATCCGGGGGCCCACCACGGCCAGGGCCATGGGGCTGGTGAGCAGCGCGTCGCGGTGTACGCGTCTCACGCCTTCGAGGTCCATGGCGGCGACCCCGGCGGCCGTGCCGCCCACGGGCCGGCCCAGGGGGTGGTCCGGGAAGAGCGCGGAGAGGAAGGCGTCCTGGACGGTGTCCATCGGGTCCGCCGCGGCGGCCTCGATCTCCCGGAGCACGGCGGCCCGTTCGGTGTCGAAGGTCGCGGCGTCCAGCTCGGGCGTGAGCACGGCGCGCAGCAGCAGGTCCACGACCTCGTCCGCGTCGTCCGCGTCGACCTGGGCGGAGAAGAGCATCTGTTCCGGGCCGGTCTCGGCGTTGACGCTGCCGCCCAGCCTCTCGATGTGCTGCGCAAGGGGCCCGACGCCGGAGACGGGGGCGGACATCAGCAGGTGCTCCAGCACGTGGGCCAGACCGCCGCGGTCCGCCGGGTCGTGGCGGGCACCGTAGGCCACCCCGAGGCAGACGCTCGTCGTCCTGAACCGGCCGTCGACCGCGGTGACGACCGATATGCGGTCAGCAGGTGTCATCAGTTTCCTTGCACAGAGAATCTTGCACAGAACAGAGAAGCGCGGAGAATGCCGCGGCGGCGTGTCACGTATCGGAGACCCGCGCCGGTCGAGGAGAATGCCGGCCCGTATTTCTTGGGTGGCCTTTCCTCTTGACGGGATTTTCGCCTCCCGCGCAGATGTTGATCAAGAGGGTGCCGGATTCTTCGCCCATGGACGGCACGGGCCGTTGCCGGGCATGGATAAACCGCCCGGACCACTGCCCCGGGCGGTTGGCCGATCCTTTTCCCTGCCGATGGTTTTCGCCGATGGTTCGCCGGCCGGAAGGCGGCGCGTGCTGCCGCGCGCCCGTCCGCTCAGTAGGGGTAGCGGTCGGGCTTGTCCGTCCACGCGTCGTAGGCGTGGGCGCCGAGCTCGGGGTGGAGCTGCTCGATCTTGATCCGGCGTTCCCCGAACGGCTTCTTGAAGTCCTCGTACTGGAACGAGTCGTCGAAACCGATGCGCCGGGTGTCCTCCGCGGAGCAGCTGAAGTACACGGCGTCGATGCGGGACCAGTAGATGGCGCTCATGCACATCGGGCACGGGGCGCCGCTGACGTAGAGGGAGCACCCCAGGAGCATCCGGGCCCGCTCGGGCTCCGGGTCCGGCGAGCCTTCGGCGCGGGGCACCAGCTCCAGCGTGCTCTGGTCGCGGTGCTCCGCGGCGATCGTCGGCGCCTCGGGGTTGAGGTGCTGCACGGCCTTGCGGATGGCCTCGACCTCGGCGTGGGCCGTGGGGTCTCCGGTCAGGAGGACCCGGTTCTGGCCCCGCGCGATGATGTCCCCGCCGCGGGTGATCACCGCGCCGAAGGGGCCGCCCCAGCCGTTCTCCACGGACTCGGTGGCCAGGCGTACCGCCTCGGTGATGAGCTCTTTGTGTTCCGTCACGGAGTCTCCGATCGGCGTGGATTCCCTTGAGTCAGCGTTCGAGGCCCAAAGGCGCGCCTGCCCCGGCACCGGTTCAGGAAAACGCGGGCCGTTTTCCGATTCTCCGGGACCGGCCGGTGGAATGCCGACAATACCCCTCTCCCTGCACGCATTCCGCAGAGAAAGCCGACTCGCGGGAATGCAGGGTGCCCGGGCCCGGGCGATGTCGCGCCGTGCCCCGGGTTTCCCGGCCGGCCGGGCGCCCTCCCCCGGGTGGGGCCGCGGGAGGGCGTCCGGCCGTCTTCGTCCCGGCTCCCCTGAGGGCCGGTCAGAAGTCGTAGGGCTTGGCGGTGTTCCAGTTGGTGACGTCCGCGTCGGACCAGGAGAACTTCGACGGCAGGTCCTTCTCGTCGAAGGAGTCCAGCTCGGTCGCCGGGCCGGTGTCGCCCGTCACGTCCCGCATGGCGATGCTGAAGCCGAGCGCGGTGTGCGGCGCGGCGTCGTCGGTGAAGAGGTTCACGGCCGAGTAGACCTTGCCGCCGGGCCGGACCGTGACGCGGGTGGCGCCGCCGGGGGCGTCCTTGGGGGAATGGCCCAGGACGTTGGCGGTGTCACCGAGGATGACGGACGGGTACGACGTGACCCAGCACGGCTCGGCGTCCGCGTTGGTCGCCGTGATGAGCAGGTGCTCTCCCTGCTGTCCGGCGAAGCGGTGCAGGACGGAGTAGGACATCTCGTCGCCGTTGCACTGCCGGGTGCCGGTGTCGGCGGCCCGGGCCGCGCCGCTGAGCACCACGCCGCCCTTCGCCTCGGCGCCGGCCGAGCCGGTGAAGGCCGTCAGTGACAGGGCCAGCGCGGCCGTGGTGGTGGCGGTCAGGGCGGCGGTACGGATACGAGGTGTACGCATGAGGATGCACTCCGGGTGGTGGTGTGGCTTCTGCGGCGTCGTGCTGCTCTGCTCACCAGTGTGGAGAGGCCCGCTGGCGTCCGGCTCACGCGGCGCTGACGTCTCGCTGACGCGCCAGCGCCGCCTCGTACCGGACCCGGAATCCCTCGTCCGCCGAGACCCGCAGCAGCGCGCCCAGCGCCTGGACCGCGCCCTCGTCAAAACCGCACGCCTCCGCCTCCCGCGCCGCCACGCCGAGCCGGCGGATGCCCTCGGCCTCGTCCCCGAGCCCCAGCAGGGCCTCGCCCATGGCCACCAGCAGCAGGACCCGAGCCGCGGGCGCGGTGCCCGACAGGTCCTCAAAGGCGAGCGCCTCGGCCGCCGTGTCGAGGGCCGACTGCCACTCCCGGGCCTCCAGCCGGTGCCGCGCGAGGTGGTGCAGGGCCAGGCGCTCGGTGTGCCGGTCCCCGGCCTCCCGGGCCAGCACCACCGCCTGCTCGCACCCCTGCGCGGCCTCCGCCGGGCCGCCCAGGGCCGCCTGTGCCAGGGAGAGGTTGACCAGCGCGGTCGCCTCACCGCCCAGGTCGCCCGCCCGGGCCGCGAGCGCGGGGGCGGCCTCAAGGCAGTGCAGGGCCTCCACGGTGCGCCCCTCCTCCGTCAGCACCCAGCCCAGCAGGGCCAGCACCCGCGACTCGGCGGCCGGGTCGGCCTCGGCCCGCGCCGCCTCCAGCGCGCTCTCCAGGAGGGGGGTCCAGCCGTCCAGCACCCGCCACACCATCAGCGGCCACAGGGCCAGAACGATCCGCCACGTCCTGCTGTGCAGTCCGGCGGTGCGCGCCGCGGCCGCCGCCAGCGTGAGGTCGTCGCGCTCGGTCACGTACCAGGTCATGGCGTCGGTCCGGTCCGTGAACTCCCGTACGGCGGCGGGCACGCGGAAGTCCGCCGGCAGCGGGAAGCACTCCTCGTCGCCGGGCTCGGCCACGGCCACCGCGGCGAGGGCGGTGGCGATGTAGTGGTCGAGCACGCGGGTGACGGCGTCGGGCCCGGCGTCCAGGCCACGCGCGTAGAGCCGTACGAGGTCGTGCAGGGTCCAGCGGCCCGGCGCGGTCTCGGTGACGAGGTGCGCCGTGGCGAGCCGGTCCAGCGCGGCCTCCGCCGTGACCGGGTCCGTGCCCGCCAGGGCCGCGGCGGCGTACCGGTCGAAGTGCACCCCGGGGTGGCGGCCGAGGTGGGCGAAGTGGCGGGAGACGTGCTCGGGGAGCTGGCGCACGCTGAGCCGCAGGGCCGCGCGGACGCCGGTGTCCTCGACGTCCAGCAGGCTGAGCCGGCGGGTCGTGTCGGACAGTTCGGTGTTCATCGCCGACAGGGCCCACCCCGGCCGGTCCGCCAGCCTGGCCGCCGCGACCCGCAGCGCGAGCGGCAGCCCGCCGCACAGCTCGGCCATCCGCCGCGCGGCCACCGGCTCCGCGAGCACCCGCTCCTTGCCGAGCACCCCGGCGAGGAGCGCCGTGCCGTCCTCCGGGCCGAGGATGTCCACGGGCACGGGGCGGGCGGCGTCGGTGGCGATCAGTCCCCCCAGCCGGTTCCGGCTGGTGACGACGGTGACGCAGCGGGGGCCGCCCGGCAGCAGCGGTCTGACCTGCTCGGAGTCGCGCGCGTTGTCAAGTACGACGAGGAGCCGGCGGTCGGCGACGAGCGAACGGAACAGGGCCGCCGCGGCGTTCGCCGACTCCGGTATCCGCAGCGGCGCGACGCCCAGCGCCAGCAGGAACTCGCGCAGCACCTCGGCGAGGGCCGGCTCCCCCGTGTCGCCGAAGCCGCGCAGGTCGGCGTAGAGCCGGCCGCCGGGGAAGCCGGCGCTGTTGCGGTGCGCCCACTGCACCACGAGGGCGGTCTTCCCGACCCCGGCGGGCCCGGTGACCAGACAGACGGGCGCCTCGCCCGCGGCGGCCCTGGACAGGGCGACGAGCTCCGGTGCCCGCCCGTGGAATCCGCGCGGTGCGCGCGGCAGCAGATCCGCGACGGCGGTGTGGGAGGCGGCCGTTGCCGGGACCGCGGGAAGCTGGGCGGGCGCCGGCGCGGCGGGGGCCAGGGCCGGGAACGGCGCCGCGGCGGCGCCCGCCGCCACGTCGTCCTCGCCGCGCAGGGCGGCCGCGTAGGCGTCCGCCAGATCCCGGCCCGGGTCGACGCCCAGTTCGTCGGCGAGCAGCCGCCGGGTGCGGTGGAACCAGTCGAGCGCCTCCGAGCGGCGGCCCGCGCTCTGGAGCGCCCTCATCAGGGCGGCGGACAGCGATTCGCGCAGCGGGTGGGCTATCGCCTCCGCGCGCAGGACGGCCGCGGCCCGGGTGTGGTCGCCCAAGCGCGCGTAGGCGCAGGCCAGTTGCTCCACCGAGGCCAGCCGCAGTTCCTCCAGGGCATGGGCGGCCGCCTGGAGGGGCGCGCTCGGGTAGGCGTCGGCCAGCGCGGGCCCCTGCCACAGCGACAGCGCCTCCTGGTACATCGCCGCCGCGTCGGCCGGGGCGCGCCGGCCGCGGGCCAGCGTCACCAGCTCCTCGAAGCGGTGGGCGTCCAGCAGGGTGTCCGGCATCCGCAGGACGTACGCCGTGCCCTGGGTGGCCAGCTCGACGCCGTACATCCCGGCGTCGGCGGACATCAGCAGGGTGCGCAGCCGCGACACGTGGCCCTGGATGACGCCGCGGGCGCGCGGTGGCGGCTCGTGGTCCCACAGGGCCGCGGTCAGCTGCTCGACGGAGACGGGGTAGTTCGGCCTGAGCAGCAGGGCAGCGAGCAGGCTGCGTCGTTTGGCGGGTCCGAGGGGGAGATCACCGGTTCCGGTGGCGATCGACACCGTCCCAAGCAGCCGGAATTCCATCCGTCCAACGCCCTCCTGACAGGAAAGATCCAGGATACCGGTGGTTTGCGGCAATGGCCCACGCGCCGGCGCCCTCGCTCGCCCCGGGACGGAGCCCTTCCCGCCGGTTCAGCGGCCGGGGTCCCCCGGGGCGGCGTCGCGCGGCTCGATGCGGAAGGCGAAGGGGGCGACCCCCGGGTCGAGGGCCGTGACCCCGCCGTCGACGGTGAGCACCGCGCCGTTGACGAAGGACGCGGCCGCCGAGAGCAGCCAGACGATCGCCTCGGCGACCTCCTGCGGCTCACCGGGACGGCCCGCCGGCAGGAGCCGGGTCGCTTCCTGGTACGCGGCTTCGACGCCACCCTCCAGGCCCGCTTCCTCGGCGAACCGGCGCATCCGCCCGTCCGCCATGTCCGTGCGCACCCAGCTCGGGCACACGGTGTTGGCGCGCAGGCCCCGGGGTCCGTAGTCGACGGCGAGGGAGCGGCACAGCTGGAGCAGGGCCGCCTTGGACGTCGCGTACGCGGCGTTGGCCAGCCCGTTGCGCAGGGCCGCCACCGAAGCGACCGCGACGACCGAGCCGCGCGCCTCCAGCAGGTGCGGGAGGGCGGCGCGCTGGAGCAGGAAGGGGCCGGTGACGTTGGTGCGCATCACGGCTTCCCAGTCCTCGACCGACAGGTCGCCGACGGCTCCGGAGCGTCCGATGGCGGCGTTGAGCACGAGCCCGTCGAGCCGCCCGTAGGCGGACAGCGCCGCGTCGACGAGGCCCTGGGCGGCGTCGGGGTCCCCGGCGTCGGCGGGGTGGGCCAGGGCTCCGGTCTCCTCGGCCACGCGGCGCAGCGGCTCGGGGCGGCGGCCGGAGACGATCACGTGGTGGCCGTCGCGGCGCAGCAGCCGGGCCGTGGCCGCGCCGATGCCCGTTCCTCCGCCGGTCACGATGACAACTCGCCGGTCCGTCATGGTCGTACGACCTCCGAAGGTGGTGGTGTGCGGGACGTTTCGATCCTACGGACCACCGGGTCGCGCGTGCGGCCGGGGGCCCGCGCCCACCCCTCCCCCGGCCGCCGCGTGTTCGCGATCCGGGGGGTTCCTCGACCCCCATGAGGGGGCGTGACCAGCACCGCCCGAAACCCGCTCGCAGGCAAACGCCGAGGTCCTACTCCGGATTCGGAGTAGGACCTCACTCAATGACGTCGAGCCGTCACGGCATGCCCGACTCACTCACACCGGCACGCCAGGACCGCGCACGAGAGCCAGGGCCTGGGGCGCGATGCCGGCCACTGCGCCAGTTACGATGCCGATCACGCTGTCGATCAGACCGCCGGTGACGGGTACACCCATGAACCCTTCTTGAGGTTGGTAACCCCCGTAGTTTCCAGGGCACTTCACAGGTATGGCCGCGCGGCTGCGGGCTCACCCGCACGAGGGACGCGCGGCCGTACCCGGTGGGGCCGGGGCCGGTTGTCAGCAGGTGCCGCTGCCGGTGCCGGGGGTGCCGTGTGCGCCGTTGCCGACGCCGCCGAGTCCGCCGTTGCCGCCGGGACCGCAGTGTCCGATCAGGCCGGTGCCGGTGGCCGCCCCGCCGTTGCCGCCCGCTCCGCCGGCCCCGCCTGTGCCAGTGGTGCCGCTGTTGCCGCCGTTGCCGCCTGTTCCGCCGGCCCCGCCGTTGTTGTTGCTGCCGGTCGCCGCACCACCGGCCCCGCCTTGACCTCCGGCTCCGCCGGTGCTGACGGTGGAATCGCCGCCGAGCCCGCCGAGCCCGCCCGGGGCGCCGGCACTGCCGGAGGAACTCCCGGCCCCGCCGACTCCGCCGATGCCCCCGGCACCGCCGGCCCCGCCGTCCGGGCCGGAGTCGCCGCCGTTGCCACCGGCTCCGCCGAAGCCTGTCGTGCCCGCGCCGCCGGCACCTCCGGCCCCGCCGGCGCCTCCGGCCCCGCCGCCCCATCCGGCTCCGCCGTCGCCGCCTTTCCCGCCGGCGCAACCGGGGGCGCCGTTGCCGCCGTCGGTACCGGGCCAGCCGGCCGGGTGGGTGGGCGTTCCGTCGGCGCCTTTGAGGCCGTTGGTGCCGGAGCAGGCGGCGACCGCAGGGGCTGTGCCCGCGACCAGGGCCGCGGTGGGCACCGCGGTGAGCATCACCGCGGCGAAGAGGGCGCGCATGCCCAGAAGGGCGGAAGGTCGTCGTTCTCCAGTCATGACGCAAACTCCTTGAAGGAGGCGGGAGTCGGGCCGGTGATGGCCCGAGATGACGTGGATCGTCGGTACTCCTCGGACGGCCGGTAACGCAGGCGCCCACTTCCCCGCCCGTTGCCCGACAACGGGGCAGCGGGGAGGAGTAAGCGCATGTTCCCGGCCAGGGACCGCCGGGTGTGCCTGTCGTTCTATTCCGGTTCATCTGACGCTAATGCGAAGGCGATGAATGAGCTAGGTGTCAGAGCTTCCGAGGTGTATGTCGTCTTATCTCATTTCGGGGTGCCTGCTTCGGTGGTGACGCATGAGGCTGGGCCTTATATGCGGCGGCACGCCATAGCGGATATTCCCGCACTCACGCTGCGAGATCAGTCAAAGATTCGAGGGCGAGAGGCCGGGTAAACTCCCAACGGCTGACCATTACTACGTATTTCCGCATGAAGGGAAAAGCTTCCCCGCGTATCCCCTGGCGGCCGAAAGGGTACGTCTGAGCTCGCTGCGCACCGCCGCAGTGCCCCGCATCAGCGGGGCAGCCGAACGATTCCCAGGGGGTTCCATGAGATTCCGTCGTGCCCTTCTCGCCCTCGTCGGGGCCACTGTTCTGGCCACCGGCACGACCGCCCTTCTGCCCACGACCGCCCAGGCCCGGATCATGGCCGTCGCGTGCGACGAGACGTCACTGATCACCGCCGTGAACGCCGCGAACGCCGCCGGTGGTGGAACGGTGACCCTCACCCCGGGCTGTACGTACAACCTCACCGCCGCCCACGGCAACGACGGTGTCAACGGCCCCACCGGGCTGCCGATCATCACCACGCCCATCACCCTCGAGGGCAACGCCAACACCATCACCCGCGCCGGGGCGACCAACTTCCGCATCGCCCAGGTCAGCACCGCCGGCGGACTCACCCTCAAGGCCGTCACCCTCAGCGGCGGTCACGCCGCCACGAACGGCGGCGGCATCCTCAACTTCGGCGCGGTCACCCTCACCGGCAGTGAGCTGTCCAACAACGCCGCCGACGCTACCGGCGGCGGCATCTACAGCACGGGCGGAGCAGCAGCGGCGACGTTCACCAGCAGCAACGTCAAGAACAACACCGCCCACCAGGCCGCCGGCATCGCCAACGTCAACGGGACCCTCACCCTCACCAGCAGCGTGGTCAACGGCAACGCCGCCGCCATCAACCCCGGCGGCATCTACCACGTAGCCGGCAGCGCGACGCTCAACACCTCCTCGGTGACCGCCAACACCCCCACCAATTGCACCGGCAGCCCCTCACCCGTCCCCGGCTGCATCGGGTAACACCACCATTCCGATAACAGACTGGGCCGCCGGCCGCCGATGCGGGCGGCCCGGTCGCCGGGCTGAGGGCTCCGACGCGACCCACCGCCAGGCCCGTCACAGCCCGCCCAGCCTGCCGGACGACGGAGGCTATGGCCGGTACGTGTCGTGGAACTGCTCGAACACCACCTCGTAGCCGTCGGGGTCCTGACCCACGAAGACCCGGGCCCAGGCCGTGTCCTCCGGCTCACTCACCACCAAGAGACCCTCCCGCTGCCACAGGTCGTACATGGCATCAAGGTCCCGCGTCGGAAGAGCCAGCGCGAAACCGAGCCCGAGCGGCCCGGCCTTGACCGCCTGTTCGTCCTCCGGCCGGTTGTATTCGTGGACGTGCAGGTCCGATAGGATGAGCCAGGTGTGGCCGAAAGTCAGATAACGCAGGTTCGGTTGCTCGTCGTTGGGGATCTGACGGAATCCCAGCCGAAGGTAGAGATCATTCGACGCTTGTAGGTCCCGAACCCGCAATCCCACCTTGACCTGCTTGGCGCCCATCATGTTCCGGCTCCTCTCCCCGATGCCGCGACGACGGCGATGGTAATCCGCAGCCGGCTCCCGCGTCCCGCAATCGCCCCGGTCAGCGGGGCGGCCTTCGGCCCGCCGTGCCGGCCACCACGGCCGATGGGGGCAGGGGCGGTCTGCGGTATCAGGCCCGGCTCATTCCTCTCTGTTCGCCGCGCGTTCGGCCTCGCCGGCCTCGACGCACAATTCGTTGACTTGGCCTCCTCGGCTTGTCACATGTTCGAGGCGGGCGCCCCTGTCGGACTGTGCCTGGATTGATTTATCGACCGGTCGACATTTTTGTCGTCGCCTCGGCTTTCCCGCCGATGAGGAAATCGAAGACCCGGGCACAGCGGCCAACAGAGCGTCCTGGCTTGCCGTCAGGTGATCCGCCCATGTGACCAGCCGCCCCCTGATGGCCCAACAGACGTGACCCGGGTCGCGGATCGCGGCCGGCCGCCCGAGAGCCCCGCAGAGACAACCAAAGGCTCTCGGACGGCAGGGACGCACGCTTCCTGGCGGCTCGTCAGGCCGGGTCACCGTCACCCCTGAGAGAAGGCGCTCCGATTGCGGGGCGGCAGGGGCCCGCGCAAGGTGACGGTGAAGTCCCTTCCCCCTTCGAAGGAGCACGTTCATGCGCGCCCCCCGTATGACCACCATCCTCCTGTCCGGCGCCACGTGCGGCGCCCTCGCCCTCACCCTGGTCGACACGTCCGCCACCGCTTCTCCCCCCGCGACGACTCCGCGCAGCGCGCCCGCGCCGGCAGCGGCCCCGGCCGTCCCCGCGCCGGGTGCCCTGCGCCAGGCCGCCACCGAGGGCGCCAGGGCCATCGACGACAACGCCATCGGCACGGCGGCCGGGAACACCGCCCGCGCGTGCGACGCGGCCCGGGCGCCCGGCGCGGAGCAGCGGCGTTCCTGTGCCGTCGTCAAGGAACAGCTCGACGGGCTGAACAGGGCACGCGCGACCCTCCGGCACGAGGCGGCCCAGCCGAAGCCGGACCTCGCCGCCATCACCACCGCCACCACCGACGCCGTCGCCGCCACGGCCCGCCTCGCCAAGAGCGGGGTGGCGCCCGCCGCGCCCGGCAAGGCCGCCTCCCAGCTCCCGGCCGCGCACCACAGGGACGGCGGGGGCGGCCTCCTGGGCGTCGTCACCGGCCTCGTCAGCGGGCTCGTCGGTGCCCTCAGCGGTGTCGTCGGCGGCCTGACGGACCTGGTCGGCGGGCTCCTGAAGGGGCTGCTCTCGAACTGAGCGGACCACGGCGGACCACGGCGGAACCGGCGGACGGACGCCCGGCCCCGGCTGCCGCCCCGGGGCCGCGTCAGCCGAGGCCCTCCAGGGTGAGCGGGGGCCGGGCACGCCACTGGGTGACGACCGGTTCGAGCATCGGGAGCAGTTCCGGCATCCGCGGGACGAGCGCCAGGGCGCCCGTCGCCTGGAGCAGCCGGGCGCCCTCCATGAGGTCGAGGAGGGTGCGGTTCACGGGCGTGCCGCTCGCCCGCTCGTACGCCTCGACGCCCCGGGGGCCGACGAGGGTCAGGTCCCACTCGACGGGCCCGCGGGTGACGTCCTCGAAGTCGCTGAACAGGTGTCCGCCCGCGGTGCGCAGGACGTTGTACGACGGTGAGTCGCCGTGGAGGGTCTGCGTGCGGGCACCGGGGAAGTACGCGGGCAGGTCGCTCACCAGGGTTTCGAGTGCCGCGTATTCCCGCTCGGCGCGGTCCAGGTCGGCGGTGGTGAGCGTCTGCGGGTGCCGCCGCAGCTCGGCCAGGGTCGGGCCCACGGCGGGGACGAGGGGGGACAGGGTCGGGAGCGCGCCGGGGTAGCCGGCCAGCAGGCGGTGCAGGTCCGCCGTCCAGCCCGCCTGCTCGGCGAAGCGGTCCTCCAGCTCCCGGGGGTCGGCCGCTGCCGGATCGCCGAGGGCGTTCTCCTCGGTGACGAACTCCCAGAAGGTCAGCGACCTGCCGTCGATTTCGACGGGTTCGCGCGGCACGAGCGGGCTGGGGCGGACGACCGGCGCGCCGGTGTCGGCCAGCCAGCCCGCCACGGCGAGCTCATATCGCTGCCGGGCCGCCTGTTCGACGGCGTCCGAGAGGGCGAGGGAGGGGACGCGGACCACCACCGGGTCCGGCGCCAGGTGGACCAGTACGTTGAAGACGTCGTGCAGGACGCGCGGCGCGTCCGCCCGCAGTCCCAGCCGGCGTCCGGCCCTGGTCGCGAGGTGCACGGCGCGCTCGGCGCGGTCGCTGAGGGCGGTGCGGGAGGTGTCCGGGTTCGTCATAGGGGCGATCCTCGCCGGGGAAGGCGACGCCTGTCGAAGCCATTTCCCCGCCCGGTGCCGGTCCGCCGCCCCCCGTCAGTCCGCGGCGGGGGCCGGCCAGCGCGTGAGCGTGTCGTGGAGGGCGTCGACGGCCCGCGCCCAGGACGCCTGCGGGTCCCGTGGGTGCGCGAAAGCGCCGGCGGCTTCGAGGGTGATGAACCCGTGGAAGGTGCTGCGCAGCAGCCGCACGGCGTCGGTCAGGTCGGGCTCGGCCAGCCCGTAGGCGCGGAACGTCGCGTAGGTGGTCTCGACGACGCGGGCGTGGGCCGTGGAGCCGGCGGCCGACGCGGGGTCGAGCCGGAGCTGGGTGGCGGCGTAGCGACCGGGGTGGGCGAGCGCGAAGGCCCGGTAGGCGGCGGCGAACGCGGCCAGGGCGTCCTTCCCGGCCCGGCCGGCCACGGCGGCCGTGAGGCGCTCCGCGAACTCGCCCGAAGCCAGGAGCGCGACGCGTTCGCGCAGCTCTCGGACGTTCTTGACGTGGGAGTAGAGGCTGGCGTCCTTCACGCCGAAGCTCCGGGCCAGGGCGGAGAGCGTCACGTACTCCAGCCCGACGGCGTCGGCCAGCTCCGCCGCCGCCTCCACGACGCGCTCGGCCGTCAGACCCGCACGCGGCATCCGCGCCCTCCGCCACCTCAGCCGAACCTAGACCCCCTAGGTTTCTGCCTAATATACATTTGCCGCCTTTCGGCGGGCGCTGTTAGCGTCCGGCTCATGAAGGCAGTGACCGAGCAGGACATTCGCGCATCGTTCATCAATTGCTCGAAAGGGGAGGCCAAGCGGCTGGCGGTACCACGGGATCTGGCGGAACAGCCCTGGGACGACCTGGACTTCCTGGGGTGGCGCGACCCCTCGGCGCCGGACCGGACGTACATCGTCACCGAGCGGGACGGCCGCCTCGTCGGCGTGGCCCTGCGCTTCCCGGCCCAGCAGCGCGGTTTCCTCCACCGCAGCATGTGTTCCCTGTGCCTGACCACCCACCCGGGGAACGGCGTCTCCCTGATGACCGCCCGCAAGGCCGGCCAGGCGGGCCGGCAGGGCAACTCGGCGGGCGCGTACATCTGCACCGACCTGGCCTGCTCCCTGTACGTGCGGGGCAAGAAGAGCCCGGAGCCCGGGGGCCGCTTCAAGGAGTCCCTCTCGGTGGAGGAGCAGATAGAGCGCACCCGGGGCAAATTGCACGCCTTCCTCGACCAGCTCGCCGCGTGAGCGGGCGGCGGGCGCCGGGGCGAGGGGCCCGGACCCGCACGGAACCGCCGCCCACCGGCGGCCCCCGTCCGGACCCCACCGGCCTGCGCCGCCCGCACGCCTCCGGTAGAACGTGGAAATGACCATGCGAAGGCGCAGGCGGGCGGCCGGGCACCGGGCCGCCGTGAGAGTGCTCGGCACGCTCGGCGTGCTGGGCACCGTGTTGGCACTGGCCGGTTCCGCGGGCTGCGCGCCGCCGGACCGGGCCGACCGGACCGCTGGCCGGGCCGGAGAGGCACGCACGGACGGGACGTTCACCTTGGTGGCCTCCGGTGACGTCCTGCCGCACGACGAGGTCATCCGCCAGGCGCGGCAGGACGGCGCGCGGGCGGGCGACGGGCCGGACTTCCGGCCGATGTTCGCCGGGGTGAAGCCGCCCGTGTCCGCCGCCGACGTGGCGATCTGTCACATGGAGACGGTGTACGGGCCGGAGAAGGGGCCGTTCAGCGGCTACCCACGGTTCGTGTCGCCCCCGCAGATCGCCCGGGCGCTCAGGGAGACCGGGTACGACTCCTGCTCGACGGCCTCCAACCACACGCTGGACGCCGGCGGCGCGGGCGTCTCCCGCACGCTGTCCGCGATGGACGCGGCGGGGCTGCGGCACGCCGGATCGGCGCGTTCGGCGGCGGAGGCGGCCCGGGTGACCCTGCTCCCGGCGGGACCGGCGACAGTGGCCCAGCTGGCGTACACCTACGCCACCAACGACATTCCGGTGCCCGAGGGCCGCCCCTGGACCGTGAACCTCATCGACACCGGCCGGATCCTCACCGACGCCCGTGCCGCCCGGAAGGCAGGCGCCGACGTGGTCGTCGTCAGTCTGCACTGGGGCACGGAATGGCAGCAGGAGCCCGACGCCGGCCAACTGGCCCTGGCCCGTGCCCTCACCGCCGCCGGCGGGGCCGCCCGCCCGCACATCGACCTGATCCTCGGCACGCACAACCACGTGCCCCAGGCGTACGAGAAGGTCAACGGCACCTGGGTCGTCTACGGGATGGGCGACCAGTTGGCGGGGCGGATGTTCCACCCCGGGGACGAGCCGGACATCCGGGGCAACCAGAGTTCCCTCGCCCGCTTCACCTTCGCGCCGCCCACGACGGCGGGCACGCGCTGGCGGGTGGTGAAGGCGGAGTTCCTCCCCCAGTTCACCGACCAGGGGCCTCCGCTGCGGGTCCTCGACCTCAACCGCGCCCTCGACGCCCGGCCCGGGCGCACCGACCTCGGCGCCGCGCGGGCCGCGATCCGCGCAGCCGTCCTCTCGCGCGGTGCGGACGGGGACGGGCTCGTCATGGCCCCCTGACCCCCGGCGGCCGCGGCCTCCCCGGCCCGGTGCCGGACCGCGGGACGGGAGTCACCGGCCCGCCCCGCGCGCCGCCGCCCGGGCGGCGGCCGGCCTGGCTAGGACACGCTCAGCAGATCGTCGACGGCGAACAGCGAGAGGTGCTCGGCGGGACGGGAGAGGTAGAAGTCGCAGTGGTAGTACCCGGCCGTCTCCTTGCCCTCGGGCGAGGCGCCGGTGGCGCGTACGGCCTCGATGGCGCTGCGCTGCTCGTCGGCTCCGCTGAAGCGGCGCTGCGGGAACGTGCGCGAGGTCGCCTTCTGCGTGTGGAGGCCGAACCGCTCCAGGGCGTCGGCGACGTACCGGTAGGGCACGGTCCGCAGGACGAAGGCCGCCACCCAGACGGGGCCGTCGACGTGGGAGAGGATCCGTTCGAGGGTGCGGTCGGTGATGTAGCCGATCCCTCCCGTCACGGTGATCAGCTGGACCGGGCGGAGCGCCGCGGCGAGCTCCGGGCCGGGCTCCGCCCGCTCCAGGTCCTGGCCGAACGCGGCGTCGAGCAGGCCCGCACCGCGGGCGTAGGCCACCGCGTTGGGCGCGGAGTCCAGGCCGATGACGCGGGTGGTCACGCCGTGGCGGCACTCCTCGTAGAAGACCCGGTCCTTCTCGGCCAGTTGCTCGGGACCCTCGCCCAGGATGTGGGCGTCGGTGTAGCGGGCGTAGAGGTCGGCCAGGGTCAGGTCGTGATTGAGGAGAGCGGCGTTGATCCCGTACGAACAGCAGACGTCCAGGACGGTGACGGGCCGTTCGGCCGCGGCCGCGGCCCGGGCGGCGATCAGACGCTCGAAGACGCGCTGCGCGTGGTGGGGCGTCTGATACTCCAGGCGCGCCAGGGTACGGAAGTACTCCGTCGGATCGGGGCGGTCGTAGATGTCGTCGAACCGGGTCTTGCCCTGCACGGCGGCGGCCACGGCCTGCCCGTCGTCCGCTGCGGACCTGTCTCGGGTATCGGTCATCGCATCCCTCACTACCGCGATTGAGTGGAGACCAGCGGAGTAGACCTACCCGTCACGGACGTGGGGTAGAGCAGCGCGGGGCCCGGGGCGGCCTCGCGGCGGTGAAGAGTCAGCGCGTTGTGTGGGGAACCGTGAGAGTAGGTGTGTAGTAACCGGGGGGCTCCCGCTCGCCGATGGGGACGCCGTCCACCTCGACCCACGCGTGGGCGCGGAAGGGGGCCGTGCGCACGCCGGTGCACCAGGTCGGCCAGGTGCCTCCCATGCGGCACAGCAGCGCGGTGGCGAGGGAGCGCTGCAGGCAGTTCTGACCGGCGCAGCGGGTGCTGACGGCGACCACCGCCTCGCGGGCGGCCAGGGCCTGTCCGGCGGTGGCCGGGGCGGCCCCGGTCCGCAGGACGGTCAGGGCGGTGCGGATGCGCCGGGGCGGCAGGGCGGCCAGGAGCCGGGCGGCCAGGGCGGCGAGACGCGCGGCGAGGCGGCGGCGCACGGGCGGGGGCGCCGCCCGGCCGAGGGCTATGGGGCAGCTCACGCGCGGGCCAGCCCCTTCGTGAGCAGGGAGTCCACCAGCGAGGCCACGTCGGCGTGGGCGCGGTCGCGGTCGACGCCGTAGCACTCGGACAGGACCTCGGCGGTGTGGTCGGGGGTGACGCCGTTGAGGAGGGTCCGCAGGATGAAGGTGCCGGAGGAGTTGAGCTGGAAGTAGCGGCCGCGCCGCTGGTCGAGCAGGACGGTGCCGTGCTCGGTCTCCGCGCGGGAGACGTCGGTGCCGAGAGCGAAGGTCATGGGGCTCCTCCCGTGACGACGGTGGCGGGGGTGGCTGGGGTGGCGGCCGGGGCGGCGGCCCCCCGCAGGCTGCGCAGCCACACCTCGCAGGCCAGTGTGGGTTCCAGGGCGAGGATCGGCAGGACGGTGGAGTGGGTGGTGCGCAGGGTGGCGCGGACGGCCCTGTCGTCGATCAGGCCGAGCCGGGCGAGCTCCGAGCCGTCGAACAGCTCCAGGAGGGTGGCGCGGTGGCGCCGCAGGCCGTCGAAGGTGTCCTCGCTGTAGTCGCCCTTGGTGCGGCGGCCGAGGATGTCGTCGGGCACCAGGCCGCGCATCGCCTCGGCGAGCAGCGGTTTGTAGCGGCGGGGGGTGCCGCGCTCGTGGGCGCGGACGGCGAGGGCCGCCTCGATCACCCGGTCGTCGAGGTAGGGGGCGGCGAGCCGCACGCCTTCGGCGGCCATGAGGCGCTCGGCGTAGCGGATCATGCTGCCGGCGAACCGGATGTTGTTGACGACGGTGTGCGGGCCCCGGCCGGGGGCGAGCGGCTCGGGCCGTTCCCTGGCGGCCTCCACGAGCAGGTCGCGGACGGTCTGCACGGCCGCGGGGGTCGTCCACAGGGGCATGCGCAGGGCCGGGGTCCAGCCCAGCTGCGGGTGGAACTGGGAGGGCGGGGCGGCCTTCAGCTGGACGGCGCTGCGGGCGAGCCAGGAGGGGAGGTCGCGCGAGTCGGCCAGGGCCCGCCAGGTGGCGCCGAGCGGCCAGTGGGCGAGTGCGCGCCGGCCGCTGACGCAGCGCGCGGCGGCCCACGGCCGGGACCTCGCCAGGCTGTGCAGGTGGGGCGGCGGGGTGTGGAACAGCTCGTCCCCGCCGTGGCCGGAGAGGTGCAGCCGGGAGCCGTGGGCGGCGACGCGGCGGGTGATCTCCGCGAACCGGGCTCCGGCCCGGACCCAGTAGGGCGGTTCGGCCGGCAGGGTCAGCCCGGGGGCGCCCTGGGCGAGGCCGGCGAACATCGTCGGCGTGGTGGCGTACTCCAGGCGCAGCGGGCCGGCGGCCGGGAGGCGGCCGGCGATGCGGGCCGCCCAGGGGGCGTCGTCCCCCGCCGGGTCCAGCTGCGGGATGTGAAGGGTCGTCAGGGTGGTGCGGGCGGCGGCCAGGTGGGCCACCACGCCGGAGTCCATGCCGCCGGACAGATCGGCGCTGACCGCCCCTTCCGCCTGGGCCGCGACCCGTGCGCCGACGGCTTCCGCCACGGCCTCGCGGGCGGCGGGGGCGCCCTCGGCGAGCGAGAGGACCGGCCGGGGCGGCGTCCACCAGGTGACCGTGCGGGCGGTGCCGTCGGGTTCGAGGAGGAGGCAGCAGCCCGGGGGGACGGCGTGGACGCCGCGCCACACCGGGCGTTCGTGCAGCGGGTACGGCACGGCCGGGGTGAGCAGCCGCAGGGCCAGGGCGCGTTCGTCGAGGTCCGCGCCGGCGAGCCGGGCGAGGGTGTCGGGGCGGTCGGCGGCGACCGTGACGCCGCCGACGCGGGTGTGGAAGACCGCCCGCACCCCGGACGCCGTCCCCTGGACGCGGACACGGCCGTCCGCGGAGGCCAGGAGGTGGGCGCTGCCCGGCAGCTGGGCGGCCACCCGGTCCAGGCCGGCGATGCCGCGCGTCCGGCGTGCGGCCCGGCGCAGCCGGTCGGCGGTGACCGGGCAGAACCCGGCCACCGCCACGCGCGTCCTGCCGTCCCCGGTGACCCGCACCGCGCCCGGCGCCCAGTCCCCCACGAGCCACGGCCTGCCGGAGGCGTGGGGGATCACCTGCACCCCGGGGCGGGCGCACCACGCGCGGACGGCGGCGGGCAGCGCGTCGCCGTCCGGCAGGACAATGAACGTTTCTCCGACGGACACGGCTCCCTCTCACATACCGAAGTAGGCGAAGTAGCCCTCGGGCTGGACCGCGCCGCTGCCGAGCGTGAGCTCGGCGAACTCGCCCACCTCCACGAGCTCGGGCGTCTCGTACGTCGTCTCCGGCACCGTCCCTTGCTGTTCCACGTCCGCTCCCCACTGTTCGGTACACACCCGGTGAACACCGGATGATTACAGAATGGAGTCATTCGACTACAGAAGGCAACCATGTTGGCGGGGATCCGGAGGGGCTCTCGTGGTGCGGGGGCGCTCCCGGCGGCCGGGCGCGCAACACCGGCGGTCCTCTCGCGCCGCCTTCCCCGCGCGCGGCCCGCGGCGGTCACCCGGCGCCGCCCTCGGGGACGGGGGTGGGCACGGGCACGGGCGCGAGGCGGCGGCTGCGGCCCGTCCCGCGGCGGCAGTAGGCGCGCAGCGCGGCCGGCGGCGCGAGGCGGCACGCGTGCGGGACGCGGCCGCAGGGCTCGTGGCGCCACGCCCCGCTGAGGGTGGGGCGCGGCAGGAAGGCGTTGACGAAACCCTGCAGGGCGGGGCGGCCCGCGCGGGCGAGCGCCGCGTCGAGGTCCCGCAGGATGCGCGCGTACAGGGCCTCCTGCGCCGCGGCCGCCCGGTCCACGCCGTGCAGCCGCACCTGGAGCCGGAGGGTGTTGAAGGAGTCCTCGGCCACGTCCTTGGGGTAGCCGAGGCAGTCGGCCACCACCTCGTCACGGGCGAAGACATGGCGGGCGAGCGCCGTGAACTCCTCGCCGACGGTGAAGCCCGCCAGCCGTTCGGCGAAGCGCAGCAGCAGTCTGATGTGGGAGGAACGGCTGTAGCAGGTGGCGTGGATGCCGTCGGTGTCCAGGGAGCGCGCGCCGGTCATGATCTCGGTCTCCAGGCGGCAGTACGCGTCCAGCGCGGCGAGTTCCGCCACGACGACGGCGTCCGTGGCCAGGCCGTAGGCGGCGAGGATGTCATCGAGGCCCTCGCGCCAGGCGGTGTCGAGGGGGGTGCCCGACCGCTGGTGCTCCTCGTAGGCGAGGTCGCCGCGGTAGACGAGGGCCTCGAAGTGCTGGAGGGCGGGGCGCAGATGGTCGACGGCTCTGCGCGGGCAGCCGAGGTGTTCCAGCAGGTCGGTGCAGGTCAGAACGATCATCGACGCCTTGAGCTGGTCCCTGAAGGTGACGGCCGTCCGGTGGGAGGCGAGGGCGGTGGCGGTGCCGAGGGCGCCGCGTACGCGCTCGGCGGCCCCGGCGGCACGGCCGTGCGCCTGCCGGAGGACCTTGGATCTCGTCATGTCTCCTCCGGGCAGGGCGGCGGGGCCGGGACGGTAAGTCCACCGATTCTGCCGCCCGGGCCGCGTTCCCGTGCCCGTACGAGGCCCCGGGTGCCTCGTACGAGTGCGCGGGCCGGCTTGGTGGCTCCGGGTGCTATGCGGCTGAGAACCGTTGACGTTGCGGGGTATCGACGGGTAGGCCCAGGGTGTCGGCAAGGG